>NZ_AEEA01000023.1 GCF_000297095.1 Treponema primitia ZAS-1
GTTCTTTGAAAGAGGTCTAAGGACTTCAACATAGGGAAGGGGTAAGCAGGTAAGGATCCGAGAGGATAATTATCTGAGAGGAGCATGAGCGAAAGCCATGTTCCCGGGAACAATAATATGGTCAAGCGAAATTAGGGTTTATGGTGAATGCCTAGGAGTCATGAGGCGAAGAAGGCCGTGGTAAGCTGCGAAAAGCTTGGGGGAGGAGCAAACATCCATTGATCCCAAGACTGCCGAATGGGGTAACCCGGCGGGCGTGAGTCCGTCATCCGAGGCGCTGAATCAATAGGCGCCGGAAGCGAAACTGGGGGAACTGAACCATCTAAGTACCCTGGGAAGAGAAAACAAGAGTGATTCCGAGAGTAGCGGCGAGCGAAATCGGAGGAGCCTAAACCATACGCAAGTGTGGGGTTGTAGGGCCTGTTACGCGTTAAACGCGGCGGAGGAAGAAAAGTTCAGTATAGCGGAACGGTTTTGGGAAAGCCGGACAGAGAGGGTGAAATCCCCGTACGCGACATGGTGGACACTCCGTGTATAGGTACCTGAGTACGGCGAGGCACGAGAAACCTTGTCGGAATCCGGGTCGACCACGATCCAAGGCTAAATACTACATGACTACCGATAGTGAAAAAGTACCGTGAGGGAAAGGCGAAAAGAACCCCGGTGAGGGGAGTGAAAGAGAACCTGAAACCATAAACCCACAACAGGTCAGAGCCGGCGTAAGCTGGTGATGGCGTGCCTTTTGTAGAATGAGCCTGCGAGTTACGATATATAGCGAGGTTAAGGGATGGAAGTCCCGGAGCCGGAGGGAAACCGAGTCTGAATAGGGCGAAATTAGTTGTATGTCGTAGACCCGAAGCCAAGTGATCTAGTTACGGGCAGGTTGAAGCTCCGGTAAAACTGAGTGGAGGACCGAACCCTCGTCTGTTAAAAAAGGCAGGGATGACCCGTGACTTGGAGCGAAAGACTAAACAAACTTGGAAATAGCTGGCTCTCCCCGAAATGCCTTGAGGGACAGCCTCATACAAAAGTAATGAAGGTAGAGCACTGGATGGACTAGGGGGCTTCACCGCCTACCAAACCCAATCAAACTCCGAATGTCATTATTCAACGTATGGGAGTGAGACTGCGGGCGACAAGGTTCGTAGTCGAGAGGGAAACAGCCCAGACCGTCAGCTAAGGTCCCAAAATACCGCTAAGTGTAAAATGATGTGTGATGGCGAAGACAGCCAGGAGGTTGGCTTAGAAGCAGCCATTCCTTAAAAGAGTGCGTAATAGCTCACTGGTCGAGTCATGATGCGCAGATAATGTAACGGGGCTAAGCGGTATACCGAAGCTACGGGTTCAGTAAGCAATTGCTGGACGGTAGGGGAGCATTCCACGGACTGATGAAGGTGTATTGTAAAGTATGCTGGAGGGAGTGGAAGAGAGAATGCAGGTATAAGTATACGAAAAGACGGGTGAGATCCCCGTCCGCCGAAAGCCTAAGGATTCCTGGGTAAAGGTCATCTGCCCAGGGTAAGTCGGCCCCTAAGGCGAGGACGAAAGTCGTAGTCGATGGGAAACTGGTTCAGATTCCAGTACCTTCCTTAGTTTTTAAGGGATGACGCATGAGGTGAAACCCGGCCGGGCGACGGTTGTCCCGGTCGAAGTGGTAAGTTATTAGGGTGGTAGGCAAATCCGCCATCTTAGATGAGCCATGACAGCGAGTGAACCTACGGGGGAGCGAAGCGGGCGTAATCAGGGTGCCAAGAAATAATCTCTAAAGCTAGGCTGAGGAAGACCGTACCGTAAACCGACACAGGTAGGCGGGATGAGAAATCTAAGGCGCTCGAGAGAACTCGCGTTAAGGAACTCGGCAAAATGCATACGTAACTTCGGGAGAAGTATGGCCACTGGTGGTTTTAGCAATAAAGTTATCGGTGGTGACACAAAGCAGTCCCAGGCGACTGTTTACCAAAAACACAGGCCTCTGCGAACCAGCAATGGGACGTATAGGGGCTGACACCTGCCCGGTGCCGGAAGGTTAAGGGGAGCGGTTAGACGTAAGTCGAAGCTGTGAACTGAAGCCCCGGTAAACGGCGGCCGTAACTATAACGGTCCTAAGGTAGCGAAATTCCTTGTCGGGTAAGTTCCGACCCGCACGAAAGGTGTAACGATCTGGGAGCTGTCTCAACGCGAGACTCGGTGAAATTTATGTACCGGTAAAGAAGCCGGTTACCCGTGGTTAGACGGAAAGACCCCGTGAACCTTCACTGTAACTTATCATGGGGACTTGATGCGGCATGTGTAGGATAGGTGGGAGACTATGAAGCATGGGCGTTAGCTTGTGTGGAGTCGCCGGTGAAATACCACCCTTGTTGGATTAGGTTTCTAACCTGTTCCATGAATCTGGAATAGGGACAATGATAGGCGGGCAGTTTGACTGGGGCGGTCGCCTCCCAAAGAGTAACGGAGGTGCGCGAAGGTCTCCTCGCCTTGGTTGGAAATCAAGGTATGAGTGTAAAGGCACAAGGAGGCTTGACTGCGAGACTGACAGGTCGAGCAGGTACGAAAGTAGGTCTTAGTGATCTGGCGGTAGCGAGTGGAAGCGCCGTCACTTAACGGATAAAAGGTACTCCGGGGATAACAGGCTGATCTTCCCCAAGAGTTCACATCGACGGGAAGGTTTGGCACCTCGATGTCGGCTCATCGCATCCTGGGGCTGAAGCAGGTCCCAAGGGTTTGGCTGTTCGCCAATTAAAGCGGTACGTGAGCTGGGTTCAGAACGTCGCGAGACAGTTCGGTCCCTATCTGCCATGGGCGTTGGAAAGTTGAGAGGAGCTGTTTTTAGTACGAGAGGACCGAAATGGACGAACCTCTGGTGTATCTGTTGTCCTGCCAAGGGCACGTGCAGAGTAGCTACGTTCGGAAGGGATAACCGCTGAAGGCATCTAAGTGGGAAGCCCACCTCAAGATAAACTTTCCCTGGGGTTTTAAATCCCCTGAAGGTACCAGGAAGACTACCTGGTTGATAGGTTGGAGGTCTACGCACGGTAACGTGTTCAGCCGACCAATACTAATCTACCGTGAGGCTTGACCATATTATTGTTCCCGTGACAAAACGCTGATGCGTTTTGTCTTTGAGAAATACGCTCTGCGTATTTCTCACTGCCCGTTCCCGCATAAGTGATGTAAATAATTGCTTGGTGACTATAGTGGAGGTGTTACACCCGTTCCCATTTCGAACACGGAAGTTAAGCCCTCTTACGCCGATGATACTGCCCTCCAGAAGGGTGGGAAAGTAGGTCGTCGCCAGGCTTTTTTATTTTGTAGTTTTCCTATAGATTTTTCGATTTATTGACATATAAATTTTTCAATGTTAAGATCGCCGTATAGAATCTGGAAAATGATTTTGTAGATCTAAATAACGGAGGAATTTGTATGGGTATCATTGAGAAGCTCAGGTTGGATGGTAAAAAGGCTTTTGTAACAGGCGGCGCCCGGGGAATTGGTTATAATATTACCATCGCCTTGGCCGAGGCAGGCGCCGATGTAGCCATTGTAGATATGGACGAGGCGACCGCCAAAACATCGGCGGAGACAATCGCTAAACAGACGGGCAAGAAAATTATTGCCATCAAGGCTGATGTTACAAAAAAGGCCGATGTGGATGCGATGATCGATTCGGTCCTTAAGGCTTTCGGTAGGATCGATGTGGCTTTTTGTAATGCCGGCATTGCCCTAAACGTTCCCGCAGAGGAGATGACCTTGGAGGATTGGAACAAGGTTATCAATATCAACCTGACCGGGGTGTTCCTTACCGCTCAGGCGGCGGGGAAGGTGATGATTAAGCAAGGGGGCGGGTCGATTATCAACACCGCATCCATGTCGGCGCATATCGTCAATGTGCCCCAGCCGCAGTGTTCCTACAATGCGTCAAAAGCGGGGGTTATTCAGCTTACGAAATCCCTGGCGGTGGAGTGGGCGTTGAAAAACGTGCGGGTGAACAGTATCAGCCCGGGGTATATCGGCACGGACCTTATCATGAATTCGCCGCTTCTGAAGCCGCTCATCGAAAAATGGTGTGCCCAGTCGCCCCTGCACCGCTTGGGAAAACCCGAGGAACTGCAGGCTATTGCGGTATATTTGGCGGGGGACGCCAGCGCATTTACCACCGGTTCCGACTTTGGGATTGACGGGGCGTTTACCTGTATCTAAAAACCGGAGATTTACCGGTTTAGTTCCGCTAATTCCCCGTACACCAGTCCCGTTAATTCTTCTGCCGCCTTGGTAAGTTCAACAAGGCGGTTTTCTTTTTCTGCTCGCCTTTTAACTTCCACCTTGGGGGTATCCCCGGCAAGGTTTTTATCCCCAACCACTACCCGATAGGGTATGCCGATAAGGTCGGCGTCGTTGAATTTAACCCCGGGCCGCTCATTCCGGTCATCCAGAAGCACCTCAATGCCCATCTTTTCCAGCTCCGCAGCAATACTGTCCGCAGCGATTTTAACGGCTCCGTCATACTTGATGGGAACGATGATCACATGGAAGGGTGCAATGGTGATGGGCCAAATGATGCCCTGGTCGTCGTGGTGCTCTTCGATAGCCGAGGCAAGGGTCCGGTCCAGGCCTATGCCGTAACAGCCCATGGTGGGGGTATGGCTTTTGCCATTCTCATCCAGGTAATTCACCTTCATAGACTTGGTGTATTTGTATCCCAGCTTAAAGATATGCCCCAGTTCATTGCCCTTCTTCTCGTAGAGCGCCTCCCCACAGACAGGACAGCGGTCCCCGGCAACAACGGTGCGGACATCGGTGACCAGCCAGCCGCCAAAGTCCCGGCCGTAGGCTACGTGGGTATAGTGCAGGTCCTTGGCTAAAGCGCCGGCCACAGCATCGTTCATGGCGGTGACCGTCTCGTCGGCGATGACCGGCGCGCTGGTGAGGCCGACGGGGCCTGCAAAGCCCACGGGGGCGCCGGTGATGCGCTCAACATCGGTATCTGCGGCGAGCATTACTTCTGCGGCCTTGAGTATGGCGGCGAGTTTAACTTCGTTGACATCCAGGTCGCCGCGGATGGCCACGGCGAAGAAGGCTTCAGGGTAGACCAGGGGAGCATCGGGAGCAGGCTTGCGGCGCTCCAGTTTGGAACAGCCCGGGGCAGCGCTGAGGTCCAGTTCCACGTTGACCGCCTTGTAGATCAGGGTTTTGATGAATTTTTTTGCATCGGTTTTGAGGAAACCGCAGAGTTCTTCTATGGTTTTGACATGTGGGGTGTCGATCTTTTCCAGCGGTGGAATTGAGGCCGCGGCGGCTTTAGCGGACTCAATTGAAGCGGGGGCGGTGTAGTCCGGTTTGCAGGCGGCCTTTTCCACATTAGCGGCATAACCGCACGCGCTACTTGCAACGGAGTTTCCCGCGCAGAGGAGGAGGGTGTTATCCCCAATCTCGCTTTCCACCATAAACTCTTCCGAGCCCGTACCGCCCATGGCGCCGGAGTCGGCCCGGACGGGGATCACCGTGAGGCCGCAGCGCTTAAAGATACGGCGGTAGGCCCGGCCCATTTTCTGGTAGGTTTCGTCCAGGCTCTCATCATCGGTGTGATAAGAATAGGCATCCTTCATCACAAATTCCCGGCCCCGCATGACTCCATAGCGGGGGCGTACTTCATCCCGGTACTTGGTGTTGATCTGGTAGAGGGAAAGGGGGAGTTGGCGGTAACTGGAAAGCTCGTCCCGAACTATAGCGGTAAAGGCTTCTTCCGCCGTGGGGGACACCACGAAATCCGCATCCAGCCGGTTCTTTACCCGCAGAAGCGCTTCTCCCATGGAGTCCCAGCGGCCTGATTCTTTCCATAATTCGCCGGGGATCACCACGGTGGGCTTTATTTCCAGAAAACCGATGGCGTCCATCTCTTCACGGATGATATTTTCAACCTTTCTGAAGGACCGCAGGCCCAGGGGCAGGTAAGCAAAGAGGCCGTTGGAGAGCTTGCGGATCATGGCGGCCCGGAGCATAAGACGATGGCTTACGATTATTGCGTCACCGGGAACTTCCCGGAGGGTTGGGATAAATGTTTCAGAAACCTTCATGGTGTATTCCTTTGTGTTTTGATACAGCATACCCGCTAAATTGCCTTTTTTGCAAGGCTGTTAGAACCAGAGATATACCCGGTGGAGCTGAACGCAGATGATCCAGGTCCCGCCCACCAGGAGGAGCAGTCCCGGCAGGGGGGTTATCCAGGTATCTGCGGAGAGGAGTACCGCCCTTCCCCAGAACACCATGAGGGAACCAATGCCGATAAAAATATACTCCCTGGAACCACGGGTATAGGCGGAGATAAAGAAACTAAGCATGGAAATCAACACGATACCCACCTCCACCATTTTAAGCATGGAAGCATAGCCATAGATCATTGTCAGGCTGCTGTCCCAGGCAAGACCGTCTATTGGTACCCCCAGTGCAATAATTAGGGTGGCTATGGCGATGATAAAAACGATACTTCCCTGTTTTTGTTCTCCCAGCCCCGCCGCATAGATACTGGCAGCAAAGAGGGAAAAGATCCCAAAGAACCGGGCAAAGAGCAGTACCCGGGAACTAATCACCAGGTAGACGCTGGGGAGATCATTCACCGCCCTGAGGGGCGCCATGACCCGCAATGTCTCAAAGGCAAAGGAAACTACAAAAAAGGCAAAAAAGAGGATCTCCGGGGACTGTGTTTTCTCGAAAAAATAGTAGATGAGGATCATGGTGATAAAGGCATACAACACCGAGCATATCATAGTAACAAAGGATACATAGGGCGTGGCCGGAAAAAAATGGGAAACCAGGGATTGAAAAACCCCTGCGGACCGTGTGGCAGCGGCTCCAAGTTCGGGGTAGGCAGGAAAGATGGTAAAAGACAGCGATAAGGTAACTACCAGAGCCAGAAGAGAAAGGGCTATGCCGGATCGAAAATAGTTGTTTCGGACTGAAAGTGTCATAATACCCCAGCATAAAGCATCCCGGGATTGGGCTCAAGGGGCTTTAAGCCCCCTGAGTGGAGGCGTTTAGCTCTGAGCGCCCTTGGGAGATTTTATAAACTTCAGCATCAGGGTTCCCTTAAAATTACGCTTAAAGCTGTCAATGCCGATAGCCAGGAGCAGGACCAGGCCTTTTATCAATAACTGGTAAAATTCACCCATGTTTATCAATATAAGTCCGTTATTGAGGAGTCCGATGACAATGATGCCCAGAACCGCGCCCAGTACATCCCCGGATCCTCCCATGATGGAGACCCCGCCCAGCACAAGGCCGCTTATGACATCAAATTCAAATCCGTTGCCTGTGGTGGGCTGGCCGGAATTAACCCGGGAAAGCCAGATGATACCGGCAACGCCGGAAAAAAACCCGCAGACCGTATAGGCCAATACCTTAACCTGTTTGGTGTTAATCCCCGATAATCTTGACGCCTCTTCGTTGCCCCCCACGGCATAGAAATACCTGCCGGGGAAAGACCTCATAAGAAACACCGCTCCTATAACGCAAATAAGCGCCATGATTATAACCGGGATGGGAAAAATGCCTACATATCCCTGGCCGAGTTTTTTAAAGGCAACGGGGAATCCGAAAATCGGGATACCCTTACTGATGATAAAACTGACCCCCTTAAGGATATTTTGCATACACAGGGTAGAAATAAGGGGCATTAACTTGCCGTAGGCCACGAGTATGCCGTTAAGCATACCCACCAGGGTGGCAATGACCAGGGTAATAAAGCAGGCATATACCGGCGGGATACCGTTTTTTACCATCATGTAGGCGCACATGATATTGACAAAGGTGACCTGGGAGCTGATAGAGAGATCAATTCCGCCGGTGAGCATGACACAGATCATGCCGATGCCGGCAATGCCTATCATAGATATCTGGCGGAATACGTTGAGAAAATTTGCGGTGGTTAAAAAATTCGGCGATTGCCAGGAAAAAAATGCAATGATGAGAAAAAGCAGTATTATTATGGGGATCTTGCTGGAGTGGGTTACTTTTGCTAAAATGCTGTTCACGGTATTCTCCTTCATTCACCGGATGCCATGGCAAGAATTGCTGCCTGACTAAAGTTCTGTTTTTGTAATTCGCCCATTAATCTTCCTTCACACAGGACTATGATACGATCGGAGATTCCTATTAATTCTTCCATCTCGGAAGAGATCATGATGATACACTTTCCTTCTGCTGCAAGCTGATTCAGGAGTTTATATATTTCCTGTTTTGCCCCAACATCTATACCTCTGGTCGGTTCATCAAAGATGAGATAATCGCATTGAGCCGCCAGCCACTTGGCTAATACCACTTTTTGCTGATTGCCGCCGGATAGATTTTTGACCGTCTGGGCCAAGGAGGGAGTTTTAATGCTGAGGGAATTTTTTTGTTCCATGGACAGTTCATTTACCCGGTGGTAATTGACAAACAAGGCCCGGGACATCCGGTGCAACAGGGGTAATGAAATGTTTTCGAGAACGTTCATTTCAAGGAGAAGTCCGTGCTGCTTGCGATCCTCGGGGATCAGGGCGATGCCGTTTTGTACCGCGTCCCGGGGATTTTTGATGTGTACCCGCCTGCCCTTAAGGTATAATTCACCCCCCTCTGCGGGGACGGCGCCGTAAATCAACTGGGCTAATTCGGTACGTCCGGCGCCGACCAGGCCCCCTATGCCCAAAATTTCCCCACGCCGCAGGGAAAAGGAAATATCATGGACCCCGTTCCCGGTAAAATTGCGGACTTCCATCTCCACTTCCCCGAGTTTTGCATCACGCTCAGGAAAAGTCGCCCCAAGGCTGCGGCCCACCATGTACCGGATAAGTTCATCCCGGTTGGTCTTGGAGGTTTCCAGGGTAGTAATATAGGCGCCGTCACGGAGTATGGAAATACGGTCGGAAATGCGGAATACCTCGTCAAGCCGGTGGGAAATATATAAAACCGTTACGCCGCTTTCCTTAAGCCGCAGTATCAGCCGCAGCATCGCATCCACCTCTTCTTCCGTAAGCGCTGCGGAAGGTTCGTCCATGATAAGGATCTTTGCATTCCGGGAGAGCGCCCGGGCAATCTCTATCAACTGCTGAAAGGCAACGGACAGGGTCTTTACTTTTGCTTTGGGATCAATTTTAAGATCCAGGGCGGTAAATAATTCGGAGGTCCTGTCCTGCATAGCCTGGTAATTTACCACTCCCATGTTACCCAAAAGTGATCCTAAAAAGACATTTTCCGCCACCGAAAGTTCGGGAACCATCATAAGTTCCTGATAGATAATGGCAATGCCGAGATTTTTTGCTGTTTTGGTACGCATCCTATCATAGGACTGGCCATTAATTACAATGGTCCCCTCATCAGGAATTTCCGCACCCGCAATGATCTTAATGAGGGTTGATTTTCCGGCGCCGTTCTCGCCCATGATGGCATGGACTTCTCCGGGGGAAAAATCCATGCTCACCTTATCAAGGGCTTTTACGCCGGGATATTTTTTGGTGATGTTTTTTACTGAAAGAATAAACTGATCCATAAGATACCCCGTTAAAACTCCGGAAACTTACATAAACTCCTTATAGTTTGTCTTATCCACGGTAATGGTGGGGGTCAAATAAACCTTTTCATAGGTCCCCGATATCAGTTTGTCCACAATTTCCTCTACCATTTCTGCGTTCTGCCGGGGCACACCCTTGCTGACGGTCATCTTAAAGGGGGTGTTGCCATCGATTTTTGCCAGGGCTTCTTCGGTGGCGTCAATGCCGAAAACGGCGTATTTTTCCGGGTCCACTCCCCGGGATTCAAGCAATTCACAGGCCCCAAGGGCGCCGCCGTCGGTGATACCGAGGAACATCTTGATATTGGGATTAGCCTGAAGCATGTTTTCTGCAAAGTTCATGCCGCTTGTAATGTCAATCCCCATACCGGTGGCAACAATTTTAATTTTTGAGTTGCTTTCTTTAAGGCCCTCTAAAATTCCATCGTTCCGGTCTCTGCCCTCTTTGATATATTGCCAGTCAAACATACCGGCTTCAACTTCTACATCGCCGTATACTTCCCGGGCCCATTTGGCTGCGGCTATACCCACCGCCTTGCCGCAGGCAAGATTATCATCGTACATGTTTACATCCGCTGTCGGATAAGCAATGCCATGTCCCATCATGATGACCCCTTTTTCATGGGCGGCGGCAACAGTATCCGCCAGAGCATTGGGGTCCTGGGGCTGGGCGATGATCACGGTCATACCGTTGGTGATAAAGTTTTCGATCTGGGTAATCTGGGTACCCGAATCCATTCTACAATCCACCGCAGTGAGCTGCCACCCCCTGTTTTTACAAATAGCCTCAAATTCTCTGAAAAAGTCCGAAAAATAAGCGTCCGCCAAAGATAGGACCGTATATCCTATCTTGATTGTTTTTTCATCCTGGGGCGCCTGTTTCTTGCTGCACCCGGTAACCAATACAATGGCCAACACAGCCGCTGCCAAAACCCCTAATACTTTTTTCATCCTTAAATCCTCCTGTAATATTGTTACGGCTTACGCCATAGAGTGCTATTTCAAATGCTTCCGTAAAAATTCAAGGATTATTTCCTTGACCTCGGGCTGGACAAAGGTCGCCTCCGCGTGTTCAGAGCCCTCCAGGATAATAAGGTCCGCCTCCACCCCCGCCGCCTGCAGTACGTCATAGAGTTTTTCGCTCTGGGACAGGGGAACCTGAGAATCGGCGGTACCGTGGAGGAGCAAATACGGGGGGGTATCCTTGGTAACCAGTTTGGTTATATCGGGATATTTCCGCATATCCGGGGGCAGGGCATCCGCTAAAATATCGGCAATCGGAAAACTGCTTATCTCCGTAGCCGGGTACCAGGGGATTGCCGCTTGTACCGCGCTTGACTGGTCAAGATACGCCCCCTGGTCATACTCCCGGAGCGTACCCGCAGCCCCGGTCAGGGCGGCGAGATAGCCTCCTGCGGATTCACCCATCACCGCAAAGTGGTTTGGATCGATGCGGAATTTATCCGCATGGGCCCGCAGGAACCGTATCGCTTCTTTGATATCCACTATCTGCTGGGGAAATCGGGTGCGGGCAGTAACACTGTAATCCACACTGGCAATGACAAACCCTTTTTTGGCAAACCATACCAGTTCCGGCGTCCATACATTGCGGTCCATTTCTGTCCAGGCGCCGCCGCAGAGCCATATGATCACCGGCCAGGTGACCCGCTCATCATAGTCGGCGAACTGACGCTTGCGCAGGAGACTTATCTTGAGGGAACGGGTGGTTGCATCGCACCAGTCAGGACGCTGGGCGTATACAATTCCATCGGCCAGAGTTATCAATGGCTCTTTCGCAGTAAGATTAAGTGTTTTTTTCATAAATTTAGAAGTTTCCTTTAAAATAGTATTATTTCTATAGTAAAATCATATTTCTTGATTAACATATTTAATAAGATATATAAAGATATATCCCAAATTCTGTTCTGTCAATACTTTTCGGTAAAAAGCCTTTTCCCCGCAGATTAACGCATATAATGGGAAAGTATTTAGGCGTCGCCATTCGGCGGTGCGTCGATGTCCATGAGCTGGGTCAGTTCTTCTTCGCTGTCGGCGATGATACTGGCTGCCAGGAAACGGGCTACGGCGGTTTCGGTAGTGTAAGCCCCCATAGGGACGGCGCCAAGCCGCCAGAGTTCACGGGAAGTTGTGTAGCCGGAAAAGTCTACGATGCCCTCTTGCTGGGAACTGCAGTAGAAACGGGCGCCCCGGCGTTTGCCCAGGGTAAAGGCCCGTTTGAGGGAATAGGGACCTTCGCGGAAGCCGGCGGTACCCGTATCGTATAATTCAAGGAAAAAGTTTTTGACCCCCTTGTCCATTAATGATACCAGGTAATCCGGGCGTATACCGGGATAGATCCGGATAACGCACATGGAGTTTACCGCATTTTCCAGCATCCGAGAAAGTATGTACTGATCCGCCTCCAAGGGACCCGTGAGAAGGGGGGTATCTGAAAAAATCGGCGCTTCCATATTCCAGTTCCGGAATCCGTCTACCCCGATGTGTTCAAATTTCAGGTTCAGCGGGGAGAGGACCTTACCGCCGTGTACTACGTAGACCCCCTTGGTTTTCCCCAAAGCCAGGGAGACCGCTTTTTTCATGGTCCGCTTAGCTTCCGGGGAACTGCCCGGAGGGGTAGAGGAGGCGGCAAAAACAATGGGGGCGTTGGCGTCGGCAAAGAGCCAGTAGATCAGGGGCGCCGTATAGGGGAGGGTATCGGTACCGTGGGCAATTACAATGCCGTTGGCGGTTCCCGAGTTAAGCTTTTCCGCGATGGTCTCGATGAGGATGGCCCAGTCAGAGGGAATTATCTCTTCCGAAAGGATGCGTCCCACATCAATCGATTCAAACCGGACCTTTGAGGCATCGGTAAAATCTTCGCCCTTGCCGCTTTCCACCGTGGGCGACGCCAATGGCGCGGCTAATGGCGCAGCCAAGAGATCCCGCAGAACCTGCTCGTCGCCGGTTTCCACGGCGCCGTCTTCCCCAACCCGGCCGGAAATGGCGCCTCCCATGGAAAGGACGTAGACCAGGGATACCGACAACAGTTCCCGGAGTATATCCTTTACCAGGGTCGGTTCCGCAAGGCCGCCGGTTTCCTTCATGATCAGCCCGGTGAGGAACTGTATAGGCCGGGCATCCCCTTCCCGGATGCGGCGTACCTCCTGAGCATTGGCTTCGATCACCGAAGTGACAATGGCCTTAATGGTCTCCCGGTTGGTAAGCTGTTCCCAGCCTCGCTCCGTGATTATCCCCTGGGGATCCCGGTCTTCTTCCAAGACGGCGCTTACCACCTGTTTGGCGATACTTCCGTGGATACGCCGATCCCGAAGCATATTGAGGATTTTTGCGAAACGTTCCGGAGTCAGGGGGGAATCCGCTATGCTCAGGCCAAGGCGCTTACATTCTTTGATGATGTAGGAACTCATCCACTGGGCGGCTTCCCGGCTTATTTCAGGAGATACCGTTCCCAGGGAAAGGGTTTTTTCAAAGTAATCCGCCCGGCTTTTTTCGTCGCAGACAAATTCCGCCTGGTGCGCTTTCAATCCGTATTCGGCCATCATGCGGTTACGCCTGGCTTCGGGGAGTTCCACTGAAACGCTGTCCGCGGACCCAGGGTCCAGGATACCCGGTCCGGGAATGAAGGGGGGTAGGTCTTCCCGGATAAATCGAGGTTTTTCACCTTCAGTACGGATCCGGAAGGGCTCGGTTGCGTTTTTTGCCGCGTTCCAGATCCGGCTTTCGTTGAGCACCGTCCCGCCGTTCAGGACTATTTCTTCCTGACGGGACATTTCGATATTAACTGCCTTTCCCACAAAGTTAAGGGAGTTGAGGTTCCGCAATTTAACAAAGTGTTCCGGTTCTTCCGGGTAGAGGGCCATAGCCACATAGGCGTTACAGCGGATTATGTTTTCCAAGGAAGCTTGCTTCCAGGAAGCTTGCTTCCAGGGAGCTTGCTTCCCACGGGGAACTTCGCTGGAAGTACCGGGAAACCCCTCTTTTCCGGGGATGATCTCCAGATATTGGATCTGCCGCCGCAGTTCGCTGAGAAATACCTCCGCCTCTTCGCCAATCTCAAAATCCGCGGCGGTCCGGATCCGCAGACTCGGCATACCGGCGTTTGAATAGTCCATCCAAGTCTCTTGCTGCCCTGCGGGTCCCCGTACCGAATGGGTCAGGCGGCCGGCATCTTCTTCCAGCCGGACTTCGGTGATCCGTATCCGCTTGCGCCGGCTGTGGAATAGAATATCCAGGGCGCCGTCTGTCCCCAGCTTAACCGACAGGCCGGAAAGGGCGATGGAGGGCTTTCCATCGGGGTCCTTAGGCATGGGGGGAGTATTGAGGTTTCGTTCGTAAGCCGCTTCTTTAATAATGGAACAGCCCAGACTCCGGATAAGCAGATAGGCCTTCCGGGCAGCCTGGGGATTAAGGATGGGAAGGGCTCCGTTTTCCCTTCGACAGACGGGGCAGGAGGCTTTTTCGCCTTCCGTACTGCCTTGAGCACTGCATCTACAGAAGGTTTTGACCCCCGGCGGAGCTGCCAGGAGCAAAATACGGACTTCAAGGGAAATATAGGTCTTATACACCGGTGTCACTCCGTTTTTTTCGTAAGCTAATTTAGTAAAATAAAAAAAATAAATGGAAAATTTACCGTTTTGAATGTATAATAAAATACACGTTGATGCAATGAGCGAAAAAAATGGAGTTTTGTTTGACTTTTTTATGCACATAGATTAATCTCGACAGGATATACCAGGGGCATTCAAATGCTCCTAAGGAGCATTTGTTGACTAGACGCGATTTCCCCAAGATCCATTTTTATGACCAGGATTTTGTGGATATATACGATAAAACCTGGGCATGGATCCAAGATTGCTGGCAGGGAGACGGGGAAAGGGGCGCCATTGATGGTAGATTCTTTTCGTATCCCGGGAGTCCTGTGGTCCAGCAGATTGACGCCATTTTCTCGTCCTTTTTTTTGGTTTATTCAAACCGGATCTACCATGCTTTTCCGACCTTGGATGTTTTTTACCAACACCAGGAACAGAATGGGGCCATCCGTTCGGCCTATAATATCGAAACCGGGGAGCCCGTGGTGGAGAGTAATAACCCCGAAGGCCTGGGGCTGCCCCTCTTTGCCTGGGCGGAGTTTAACCTCTACCATAAGTCGGGGAATAAAAAGCGGGTTAAGGATGTTATTCCCATTCTGGATAAATATACCAGTTGGATCGATTCGGTATTTAAACGGCCCAACGGGCTTTACGAGGTTCCCCTGGCGGCTACAGGGATGGTCAACGCACCGCGGGAGGATGCGGTCTATCCCGTTGATTTTAATACCATGATGGCCATCAATGTGCTCTATATGTCCGCCTTGGCGGATATTCTGAACGATAAGGAAGCCAGTTTTCAGTATAAAAGGCAATACTTTTCACTGAAGACCCGGCTTAATACCCTGATGTGGGACAATGAAGATGGTTTCTATTATGACATTGATAAAGAGGAAAAACGGATAAAGGTAAAAACCATCGCCGGTTATTGGCCCCTATTAGCGGAAATCTCCAACGACGATAAGGCGGAGCGGATCATCGACAAGCTTTCGGACCCCGTGTTTTTCGGGGCCCCCCATCCTTTCCCCACGGTTGCCGTATCGGAACCCAGTTTTGACGAAACCGGTAACGGGTTCCGGGGTTCCGTATATCCTCACCTGACCTTTATGGTGATCAAGGGCCTGGAACGGTATCAGCGCTGGGATCTTGCCCGGGAATGCGCCATCCGCCACCTCTACTTTGTATTGGATTCCATGAACCCCGATGGAAACCACCATAAGGGTAATCTCTGGGAGGCCTATCTGCCATTAAAAGAGGGGCCTGCACAATGGCCGGAGAAGCCCGAGTTTCCCCGGCCCCAATACCTTACCTACGATGCCCTATCCACCATCTGTCTTACCATCGAAAATATTGTTGGTCTGTTTATTTCCCTTCCCCGCAAAACCGTGGACTGGATTATCCCCAACCTGGAAATCATGGGGATAGAAAACCTTTCCCTTAAGAAAAATATGATAACCATACTTTCCAATAAGAGCGGCCGGGGCTGGGAGATCCATATGGAGAGTGAAAAACTTTACTATTTTACGATAAATATTCTGGGAAAAAAGAAGAAGACCCTGCCCATCCCTTCCGGGAAGTGTTCTATGCTCATAGATAAGTTATAAGTGTTAATGATATGGAAAAAACCAATCGGCTGGTAGCCATTCTGGAAATCGGATCGACCGGTATCAGATCGCTGATCGCGGAAATTTATGATGCCGGGGAATGGAAATTCATGGACCGTGCGGGGAAGCCTATTGCCCTGGGTCGGGATGTATTTACCTCCGGACAGGTGTCCCGGGAATCCCTGCTGGAATGTCTTACGGTACTCCAGAATTTCCGGGAGCTCCTCCAAGGCTGGGGTATCGCCGATGAGGATATACATTGTATAGCCACCAGTGCCCTCAGGGCGGCGAAGAACCGTGATGTCTTTGTGGACCGGGTCCATCAGGAAACGGGGTTCAACTTTACGGTGGTAGAGGGTATTGAGGAAAACCGCCTGATGTACCTGGCGGTGCGGTTTGCCATGAAGAACGATGTTCCCCAGTTTTGGCGGGCCAGTTCCATGATCATCGATGTTGGGGGGGGGTCCACGGAGATCATGCTCCTGCGCCGGGGTAAAATGGTGGCTGCCCACAGTATCAAGCTGGGGACCATCCTGATAGATCGGCAGTCCCGGCTGGCCCTTGGTTCTGTCCGTTCCCAGGAACGGTATCTGAACGAAACTATCCGGAATACGTCGGAGCAGCTCAACGCAGAAATGGTGCTCTCCCATGTCAGAACCTTTGTAGTCGCCGGCGCCGATGCCCGGCTGGTGGCGGCTCTGATTGGCCGGGAGGTGAACGAAAACTGCTGGGTCATTGCCCGGGAGGAATTTGTCAAATTTGCGGAGAAGGTTCAGAACTACAGTGTTGATGAAACGGTACAGAAACTCCACATTCCCTTTGCGGATGCCGAGGGCTTTGTGCCGGGTATTCTGGTTTACAAACTTTTTCTGGAACGAACCGCCGCTGTCCATGTGGTGGTTCCCCTGGTTTCCATCCGCGAGGGGCTTCTTATAGATATGGCCCGGGGGGTGGACCCGGAACTGCAGGAGGACTTCTTTTCCCAGGTTATTGCTTCCGCAGTAAATCTGGGGCGGCGGTTCCACTATGACGAGCTCCACAACCGGCATGTGGCTAATCTTTGTCTGACCCTTTTTGACGAGCTGCTCCGTGAACACGGGATGAGCCGCCGGGAGCGGATGATGCTGGAAGTGGCGGCTACCCTCCACGATGTGGGGATGTTTATCCGGGGTTCCGGGCATCAGAAACACGGCCAGTACATCGTGGCCAATTCGGAGATCTTCGGCCTGCACCAGGAGGAACTGGATATTATTGCCAATGTGATCCGTTACCACCGGGGGGATCTTCCTTCCCCCGCGGATATTGATTACATCGCCCTCCAGAAGGATGAGCGGATCCTGATGCTCAAGATGACTTCTATTCTGCGGGTTGCGGACGCATTGGACCGGGGACATTCTCAGCATATCCGCAGTATTACGGTGGAAAAGAAAAGCGAAGCCATACTGCTCCATGCCCAGGGGAATTACGATTTCAGTCTGGAACGGATAGGGCTGGAAGAAAAGGCCGGTTTGTTCCAGGACGTTTTTGGCTACAAGGTTATTTTGAATTAGGGGTTTTGATGGATACTAATACTATGCGTTTTTTCAACCGTGATCTTTCCTGGATTGATTTTAATGAACGGGTGCTGGAGGAGGGGCTTAGGGGGGATATGCCTCCCTTGGAGCGGTTTCGGTTTCTTTCAATACTTTCGGCCAATTTTGATGAATTTTTTATGGTACGGGTGGCCGCCGTGAAGCGGGCTTTACGTTCCGGTACGGGTCCGGTATCCTCCGCCGAAACATGGCTGGGCCGGAATCCCCTTCCGGATCCATCGGGGCTTAGCCCTGATGAGCTGCTCAGAAAAATTGCGGTGAAGGTTCGTTCCATAAGCGAACGGCAGTATCGCTGTCTGCTGAATGAGATTTTCCCCCTTCTCGCCAAGGGGGGGCTTGAACTGATACGCCCCGATACCTATTCCATTTCCCATATGGATTATCTTGAGACCTTTTTTCTTGGCCAGGTTTATCCCGTACTGACTCCCCTGCGGATCGAGGAAGATGGGGATCTGCCCTTTATCAGCGGGAACAACCTTAATGCGGCCTTTCTCCTTGAAAAAGAGGATGATGATGAGGACGAAGAGCATATTGCCGTCATCCAGCTTCCCAAGGGACTGGATCGCATTGTCTGGCTCCCCGCGGAGGAGGATTCCGCTGAAATACGCGGCGGTAAATGGGCGCTCCTGGACGATCTGGTGCTTACCTGGGGGGCCTATTTATTCCCGGGGTACCGGGTTAGGGAAACCATGCTTTTTAAGATTAACCGGGACGCCGATTTTTCGGTGGATGAAAAACGGGATGAAGATTTTATTGAGGCCATGGAAGAAGTTATTGAAGGACGTACACATTCACCGGTGGTCCGCATGACCTATTCCGCCGACAGCAGGCGGCTGAAGGAAGAACTAGCCCGGCGGCTGGAACTTGAAGAACAGGATCTCTACGAAGCAGAGAGCCCCATGGATTTGGGGAGCCTTATGGACCTGGCCAATGCCCGGGGCTTCGACTCCCTCCGGCTTAAGCCCTGGAAAATTTACAGTAATACTGCTTTTAGCGAAGATGAGTCCCTCTGGGACCGGATAAGCCAGCGGGATGTGCTTATCCGCCTTCCCTATGAATCCTTCGATCCGGTGGTACGGTTTTTCCAGGATGCTGCGGCGGACCCCCAGGTAATTTCCATAAAAACCGCCCTGTATCGTACCAGCGGTAACAGTCCGATCATCAGAGCCCTGGAGCAGGCCGCCCTGAAGGGTAAGCATGTAACTGCGGTGGTGGAGCTAAAGGCCCGGTTTGACGAAGAACGGAATATTTCCTGGGCAAACCGGCTGGAAAAGGCCGGGGTGATCGTGGTATACGGTCTTGCAAGGCTCAAGGTTCATGCTAAGATAAGCATGGTTATCCGCAGGGAGAAGGAAGGTGTTAAGCGGTACGTTCATCTTTCCACGGGAAACTACAACGATAAGACCGCAAAGCTGTACGAGGATTTGGGGATCTTTACCGCCCGTGAAGATATTGCCATGGACGCCTCGGTGTTTTTCAATATGCTTACGGGGTATTCGGCGATCCAGTCAATGCGGAAACTGGTGATTGCCCCCACAAGTTTAAAGCGGCGTCTTTTGGAACTGATTGAGCGGGAAGCGAAACGATCAAGCCAGGAGTACCCCGGGAGGATCATTGCTAAGGTGAATTCCCTGGCGGATACGGATGTGATCGAAGCCCTGTATGGAGCTTCCCAGGCGGGTGTAAAAATCACCCTGGTGGTGCGGGGCATCTGTATGCTGATCCCCGGACTTGCCGGGCTTTCGGAAAATATCAGGGTGATAAGTATTATCGGGCATTACCTGGAACATTCCCGGATCTACTACTTCGCCAATGGCGGCGCTGAGGAGTACTATTTAGCAAGCGCCGACTGGATGCCACGTAATCTTGAGCGGCGGGTAGAGCTGATGTTTCCGGTGCTGCAGGAGGATATTAAAATCCAGGTTCGGGATATTCTGAATGCCTATATACGGGATACTATTCAGGCCCGGCTTCTGGGGAGTGATGGTTCCTGGAAACGATGTTCCCAAGGGGCCAA
Organism: Treponema primitia ZAS-1; assembly: GCF_000297095.1. Classification (NCBI taxonomy): domain Bacteria; kingdom Pseudomonadati; phylum Spirochaetota; class Spirochaetia; order Treponematales; family Treponemataceae; genus Treponema; species Treponema primitia. The sequence continues at coordinate 19,362 of NZ_AEEA01000023.1, forward strand.
GGGGGAGGAGACCTTTTCTGTTCAGGAGCATCTTCTTTCCCTGGCTGCGAAGGCCGGGGAGAACCTGTGGGCGCCCAGGCAGGAATTTGTGGTACGCCGCAGCGATCCCGGAAAGGAATAATATATGAAGCGAATAATACTAAAGCACGGCGAAGAAGGGCGTATCCGCACAGGCCACCCCTGGGTCTATGACAATGAGGTCGCAAAAATTCTCGAAGGTTTTGCCGGCGGTAAAGGTAGTGGTCTCGGTGATTCGGATTCCGTAGATTTACTGCCCGGAGAAATTGCCGATGTGGAAAGTTCCCGGAAGGAATATCTGGGCCGGGCCCTGGTAAACCCCAACTCGAAGATCATCGCCCGGATTTACAGCCCCTCCAAGGAAGGCATGGACAAGGGCTTCTTCAAACGGCGGATCCGGGAGGCGGTAAACCGGCGGACTTTGACGGGGAGTAATTTTGATCTACACCGGGAATCCGCCCGGCTGGTTTTTGCCGAAGCGGATTTTCTTCCGGGGCTTATTGTTGATCGTTTTGTAGGCTGGCCCCTTAAGGAACTTGAATCCGCAGTATCACTGCGCCCTATTACCTTTGATCTTGCTGAAGCCGCCCTGGGTCCGCCCCGGTCCTGGCTTGCGGTACAGTTCCTGGTCTACGGTATGGACAGCCGCCGGGAAGAAATACTTGCCACCCTGGAGGAAGTGCTGGAACAGGATGGTTTTATTATTCCCGGCGATATTCCCCTGGGTAAACCTGCGGGCATTGTTGAGAAGTCCGCAGCAAAGGTGCGGGAACTGGAAGGGCTGCCATTACAGGAGGGGCTGGTCCGGGGCGATTTCCCCGCCGAGGGTATTGTTATATTCGAGAACGGCTTTCCCTTTATGCTGAACCTGATAGACGGGCAGAAGACCGGCCATTTCCTCGATCAGAAGGATAACCACCGCGCTGCCGCCGCCTATGTTCAGTCCGCCGGATCGTCAACGCTGCGGGTCCTGGACGCCTTTTCCTACACCGGCGGCTTCGGCATACACGCCGGTATGGCGGGGGCGGCGCAGGTAACGTGCGTGGATGCCTCTGCCCCGGCCCTGGAAACGGTACGGATAAACGCCGCCCTGAACGGAGTAGGGGACAGGGTTACTGCCGTTGAGGCCGATGTCTTTGAATACCTGCGGACCGCCGAGCGGCAAAAGGAACAGTTTGATCTTATTATTCTGGACCCTCCGGCTTTTGCAAAAACCCGTTCAGCCTTAGAGGGGGCGCTCCGGGGTTACAAGGAAATCAACCTGCGGGCAATTAATATGCTTAAACCCGGCGGGGTCCTGGTGAGCTGTTCCTGCAGCCATGCCCTGGACGAGATCCGCTTCCGGTACATGATAACCGAGGCTGCCGCCGATGCGGGCAAGCGGCTTATCATGCTGGATTTCCGGCGACAGCCGACGGATCATCCGGCGCTGGTGGGCTACGAGGAGTCGCTGTACCTCAAGTGCGGGATTTACCGGGTTGTGGGATGAGCGCAATCAGGACATCCTATTGAATTATTTTCCATAAAATGGTAAATTTTTCTAATCATTTCTATATTTTTCAAATAATCGGAGTAAAATTCTATGACGGTCACTGAAGTTATGTCCGAATTGGTCCTCCAGTTGGGGGTCATCATTTTTGCCGTTCGTCTTGGGGGTCGGCTGGTTAAGCTTGCCGGTATTCCTTCGGTGTTGGGGGAACTGCTGGCGGGGGTGGTGATCGGTCCCTATGCCCTGGGGGGTATTGTCCTTCCCGGGTTTCCCCACGGTTTTTTCCCCCTGGGGGAGGGTGCCCTGGCAGTAAGCTCCGAACTCTACGCCTTTGCCACGGTGGCTTCTATCATATTGCTTTTTGCTTCGGGGCTGGAAACGGACCTGGGGCTTTTCCTCCGCTACTCCGTGGTGGGCGGGGTGGTCGGTATAGGCGGGGTGGTCTTCTCCTTTACCCTTGGCGCCCTTACGGGGGTGTTTCTCCTGCATACCACGTTTATAGACCCCCGATGCCTCTTCCTGGGGATACTCTCCACGGCCACGTCCGTAGGCATCACCGCCCGGATACTGTCGGACCAGAAGCGGATGGACTCCCCTGAGGGGGTTACTATCCTCGCGGCGGCGGTCTTTGACGATGTGCTGGGGATTATCGCCCTGGCCATAGTGCTGGGCATCGTTGCCCTTATCACCAGCGGCGGGGGCAGCCTGAACGCCGCAAATATCCTCGGTATAGCAGGGAAGGCCCTGGGGATCTGGCTGGGCTTTACCGCACTGGGGCTGATCTTCTCCAAGAAAATTGCCGCCTTTCTTAAACTATTCAAGCATACCTTCGATTTTTCCGTTCTGGCCCTGGGTATAGCCCTGGTCCTGGCGGGGATTTTCGAAAAACAGGGCCTGGCCATGATCATTGGCGCCTATGTCACGGGGCTTTCCCTTTCGAAAACGGATATCGCGGCGATTATCCAGGAACGGATCCACGGGCTCTACGAATTTTTTGTTCCCATCTTTTTTGCCGTCATGGGCATGATGGTGAACATGCGGGAAATTATCTCCCCCTCGGTACTGGTCTTCGGCGGCATCTATACCCTGATGGCCCTTGCTTCCAAGGTGGTGGGCTGCGGCGGTCCGGCGCTGTTCCTGGGCTTCAACCTCCGGGGCGCCCTGCGCATTGGTACCGGCATGATACCCCGGGGCGAGGTAGCGCTCATTATCGCCGGGATTGGGCTTGCGTCGGGAGTCCTGGACACCCAGCTCTTTGGGGTTATCATCCTCATGACCCTGATCACCACCCTGGTGGCGCCCCCTCTCCTGAACGCCTCTTTGAAAATTCCCGGTTCTGGTACCAGGAAACCCGCAAAGTCCGACGATTCGGTGGTGTCGGAATGGGAATTCTACTCCGATGAAATCGCCGATCTGGTGGTGGACAACCTCCTCCGGGATCTAAAGGCGGAGGGCTTTTATGTTCAGATGATGAACATCGACGAGGGGCTTTCCCAGGCCAGGAAGGACGATATCAGTCTTTCCATTACCGAAGAGGAAAGTGTGGTTACCATAGAAACATCGATTCTGGACATGCCCTTTGTAAAGACCGCGGTTTTTGAGGTTATGCTCAGGCTGAACGATACTATCCAGAAGCTGAAGGATTCCTCGGATCCCCAGGCGATGAAAAAAGAATTGGTGGATTCAGGCGGGCGGACTAACGAAAATATACTGTCCCTGATTCAGGCGGAATGTGTTTCCCTCCGGCTTCAGGGAAATACAAAAAAGGAGATCCTTGCCGAAATGGTGGATATCCTTGCGGATAATGGGAAGCTTGAAGATAGATCCCTGGTTCTGGAGGATATCCTTCAGCGGGAAAAAACCATGAGTACCGGGATGCAGGATGGTATTGCCCTGCCCCATGCCAAGAGTGATGGGGTAAAGGATATCTGTGTGGCGGTGGGCATTAAAAAAAGCGGCGTTGATTTTGAATCCATGGACGGGAACCCTTCCCAGATTTTCATTATGGTCATTTCACCAAAAAAAGTTTCCGGCCCCCATCTCCAGTTTTTAGCTTCCGTGGCGGCGGTACTGCAGAGCGATGAAATCCGGCAAAAGGTGATCGAAGCCGATTCCCGGCCGCAGGTGGTATCTTTATTGCGGAAGGGAAAGCTCTAGGCTTTGCAGATTACTTCGTACAAATACTGATCCATCAGGATCGATTCAAAGCCTGCGCCGCTTGAGCGGATGCGGATGTCAAAGCCGGCGGTAAGGGACAGGCAGGTATCGGCCCCGGCGGCGCCGTAACGCCGGCCGGCTGCGGCATAGTCTTTGCGGGCCTTGCTTGAGGCAAGGCCTATTTTTTTGAATTCAAAGTCATCCGGAGCGGCGCTTTTGGCGGTGAGGGCGAGGTAGTCCCGGAGCTTGCGGAAGCACCAGGCGAGTACCCCTAGGATAGCCACCGGTGTCTCCTTGGCAGCCAGGAGGGTGTGGAGGATCTCTACGCTCCGGGTAAGGTCCCCCTCGGCGATCCGGGAAAAGAGGGTAAAGGCCGATTCTTCCCGGGTATGGGAAAGCCATTTTTCTACTTCCGCTTCCCCCACGACCGAGTTCTTGTCCAAAAACAGGGTGAGCCGGGAACATTCCCGTTTGAGGCTGTCGGTGTTGTTTTCCACCAATTCCAGAATAGCCTCTATACCCTCCTCATTAATCTTAAAGCCCTCCCGGCGAAAAAAGTTAGCCACCCATTCGGTCTTTTTATTCTCGAAGAGTTCCCAGAAAACCCGTTTACCCGCTTTGTCCGCCGCTTTTTCCAGGGTCTTGTCCAGGCTGGTATTGTCGGAAATGAGGATCATCGTGGTGTCATCCTGGGGGGCAGCCATGTAGGAGGCCAGCAATTCCAGTTCATCCTTTTTTTTCAGGAGTTCAGCGTTTTTAATAAAGAAGAGCCGAGTATCCGCAAAGAGGGAACCGTTGCGCAGTATTGAGACCATTTCGTTTACCGGCGTTTCCCCGGCGTAAAAGGATGTTTCTTCCGCAGGAGCGCCGAATTGTTTTTTTATATTCCGCCGTATCTCTTCAATGGCGTCCTGCTTTTCCCCAAATTCGGGGCCCAGGAAAAGAAGGCAGTTTCCTTTTGACATGACGGCAGCTCAGTAAGAACGGATTATATGGGCCAGACGACCCAGGATACGGGCGTTCTGGGTAAATATGGGCTTGTATTTGACATTTTCCGGTTCCAGCCGGACCCGGTTGCTTTCCTTAAAGAACCGTTTTAAAGTTACCGCCTCATCCACCAGGGCTACCACAATTTCCCGGTTTTCCGCGGATTCTTGTTTTTCGATAACCGCCACATCCCCGTCCACAATGCCCGCTCCGATCATAGAATCCCCCCGGACTTTAAGGGCGAAGTACTGGGCGTTTTTTTTCAACAGGGAATGATGGATGGGAATGGCGCCTTCCCAGTTTTCTTCGGAGAGAATGGGCCGTCCGGCGGCAACCGTACCCAGCAGGGGTACCTCAATTACGAGTGTATTGACGCTGTGATCCTGTTCGGTTTTGATAATCTCTATGGTCCTGGAACGTTTATCTCCCAGTCTGATGAAGCCTTTTTTCCGGAGCGCTTCCACATGGTCGTAGGCGCCTTTAACGGAAATAACGAAATGTTCTCCTATCTCCCGCATGGTGGGAGGGTAGGCATGAATTTTAATATACTCTGTGATGAAGTCCAGCACATCCCGCTGTCGCTGGGTAAGTTCTTTCATCGTTCTGTCCTTAACCCGTATTTTCGTATCTTCGCATGGAGGTTACTTGGATAAATTCCAATAGCTTCTGCTGTATGAGAAATAATACCACCGTTTTGTGCGAGCTGGAATTCCAGATAACGCTTTTCAAAAAGCTCTTTTGCCTCGGTATAATTCAGGTTAAATATATCCAGTGATAATTGGTTTTGTAAAGGGCCTTCTTCGAATTTTTCCGTTTTTCTTGGTACCGGCTCTCGCGGTGTTTTCTGGAGCAGGTCCCGGAGTACATCGGCCTTGATCTTTTCCCCATCACACATCACCATAATCCGTTCCGCCAGGTTTTTCAGCTCCCGCACATTTCCCGGCCATTCATAGGCGATTAGGATATCCCGGGCAGTTGCTTCCATCTCCTGCTTTTCCGCCCCCAATTTATTGAGGAAGTGGTAGAGTAGGAGGAGTATATCCTCGGGTCTCTCCCGCAGTGGGGGCATAAAGATGGGGATAACGTTCAGCCTGAAAAAGAGGTCCTGCCTGAACCGGCCCCGCTCGCATTCCTTTTCTAAATCCTTGTTGGTAGCCGCAAGGATCCGTACATCGGTCTCGATGGTTTTTTCACCCCCCACCCGTTCAAGCTTCTGTTCCTGAATTACCCGGAGGACCTTGGACTGGGCGGCCAGGGACATATCCCCAATCTCATCCAGAAAAAGGGTACCCGTGTGGGCCAGCTCAAAACGGCCCTTGTGGCTGGAAACGGCGTCGGTAAAGGCCCCCTTTTCATGACCGAAGAGTTCACTTTCTATAAGGCTTTCCGGAATGGCGGCGCAGTTGACCTCCACAAAGGGCTTATCGTTTCTATTAGAAAGCCGGTGTATGGCCCTGGCTACCAGTTCCTTCCCGCTGCCGTTTTCCCCGGTGATCAATATCCGGGCGTCGCTGGCTGCAGCTTGTTTGATCAGCTCCCGGACCTGGACAATAGCCGCGCTGGTACCGATGATTTCATCATTGCCTAAAAGACCTATCTTTAGATCCCTGTTTTCTTCCCGGAGCTTCTGCATGGTCAGGGCGTTATGGCATACCGTAAGAACCTTGTCCAGGGAAAGGGGCTTTTCCAGAAAATCAAAGGCCCCAAGTTTTACTGCCCGTACCGCCATATCCACATTGGCGTGCCCGGAGATAATCACCACCTCAAGCTTCGGCCAGTTCCCCCGTATTTTTTCCAGGGCTTCAAGGCCTCCCATTTTGGGAAGCAGCACATCAAGGAAAATTAGGTTAATGGATTCTGCCGCCAGGATATCCAGACCGCGGAGGGCGTCTTCGGCGGTAAAGACCTGGTAATGTTCATCCTCCAATATGGAAGCCAGGGTTTTCCTGATACCCGGTTCATCGTCGATGATTAGAATTTTTGTCATTGGTTATCCTGGTTTTCGTCAATAGGGAGATCGATAAAAAAGGTGGTACCCACGCCTATAGCCGAATTAAACCAAATAGTCCCTCCGTGATCGTTCACGATCCGCTCCACAATAGGAAGCCCCAAACCAGTACCGGATTCTTTGGTAGTAAAATAGGGTGTAAATATCTCGGCGCCCTCTTCCGCCGAAATACCTTTCCCGGTATCTTTAATGCTTAATCTACAATAACGGCTCTCCCGTTTTTTTACAAGGTCGGTCCGTATCTCAATGCGTCCCCTGCCGTCCATAGCGTCGATTCCGTTAATTATCAGATTGGTCAGGATCTGGGAAAGGTAACGCTTTTCCATCTTTACTGAAATAGCCGCTCCCACATGGCTGATATCGAACTGGACTTCCGGATAGCCTCCGCGGTAAAGGCCGATGGATTCCTCAATCAGATCCCGTATCATGGTCCAGGTCCGGGAAAGTTCCGTAGGCCGGGACAGGGTCCTGAATTCGGTAAGCATGGTGGAAAGGCTCTCCACCTCCTGGATGATAGCCAGCATGGAGCTCTCCAGGATTTCCCCCACCCGTTCCGGTTCGTTCCTCCAGCGCCGCAGGACCCGCTCCGCCGAAAGCTTGATGGGGGTAAGGGGGTTTTTTATCTCATGGGCCAGTTGTTGGGCCATGGTCTGCCAAACCGATATCTTTTCCGCCTTAAGCAGGGCGTTACGGGATTTTTCCAGGTTCTGAACCATGGCGTTGAAGGATTTAATGAGCTGCCCCAGCTCATCCCCGGGCCGGGAAATGATTTGGATGGAAAAATCCCCCTCAGCCACCCGGGTTGTAGCCTCCGCCAGTTCCACAATGGGCTGGGTAATCCGCCGGGAAAAGGAAATGGTGATAATGATAGTCATCAGCAGAATGGGAAAAAGAAAGACCCCATAGTAGTAGATAACCAGGGGTTTGACATTCAATTCCAGGGAATCGATTACATCAAACCGGGATCGCTCATTTTCCATGGCCGTTATAAGGGCGTCAAACCCTTCTCCAAGCTTATAGCTGAGAATCCGGTAGACCCCCCGTTGGGGGATCTGTATATATCGGATCGTATCGATATCCCGGGGGAGTTCCCGGGAGACAAAGCCTGGTTGATTTGTCGGAGGCGACGGGAGTTCCCGGGAGGCATCTCCCTGAAAGCCCAGGCTGACCCAGTTCCCGTCATCGTTCTGCCGGAAGTCTTGTACTGCCCCAAGCCCTTCGGAGAGTTCTGAAGGGAAAGGTTCACCCTCTATTTCAAGGGAGAGCTTCTCAAACCGGTCCAGGTTCATGGAATAGTTTTCCATGGCCAAATTCTGGGCGTACTGGAGGGTACTGTTGATATTGATGGACCGCCAGAAGCGAACTAGTTCATATACCGATTGGATGGTTATGATGGTAACCGGTACCGCTGCCAATACTACGGAAATGATAAAGTAGGCCATGAGCCGGGCTTGAAATTTACTCCCCGTACGGCGGAGTATAATATCCCGCAAGAGGCGTATAAGCGAAAAGGCCATAAAGACCATGAGGACCACCGGGACCGTAAAAAACACGATGCGGTTTAGTATCCCGGGAAGGCTGCCGTCCTGGAGGGTGGTAATAAAAAAGGAGTGGGAAAAGAGTACCGTAAGGATACTGAGAAGGACATAGAGTAAAAGCATACCCCGGACATTGATAATAGAGTATCGTGGATGAGTCCGGACCATTTTCACGGGGCAAATCCCCCTATTCTTCTTCGAATTTCTTGTTAAACAGATTAACCATAGCTTCCAGGGCTAGCTGTTCGTCTTCCCCTTCGACGATAACCTTTATTTCGGTCCCATAGGAAGCTCCCAGGGTCAGGATACCCATGATAGACTTTCCATTTATGCGGTCGTTTCCCTTCTCCAAATAAATATTGGATTTGAAATCCTTCGCAGTCTGTACCAGCATTGCCGAAGGACGGGCATGGATTCCGGCCCTGTTTTGAATTGTTACAATTTGTTCTACCATTTATATGCGCTCACTTTTAAATAATATCATCCTGCCCAAAGTAAACCGAACGGGCAGCGTCACTTTCTATCCATTTAAGAATATTTTGATTGAATTCTTGGGCCGAATTATACCCCATCTTTTTGAGCCGCTCGTTCATAGCGGCAGTTTCAATAATAATAGGGATATTCCGGCCCGGTTTTACGGGGATTTCCAGTTTTGGGATAGAAACCCCCAGGAATTCAGAGAAATCTTCCTCCATTCCCAGGCGATCGTACATTTTTTTAGAGTCCCACTCCTCTAATTTGACCACCAACTGTATCCGCTTCTGATCCCGGATGGCCCGGACCCCAAAAAGATGGGTGATATTAATAATCCCCAAACCCCGGATCTCCATATGATGGCCGATGATCTTATTCGCCCCGGCGCCGATGAGGATATTCCCATTGACGCAGAGGATCTCCACCACATCATCCGCCACCAGCCGGTGCCCCCGTTCTATCAATTCCAGGGCGGTCTCACTTTTCCCTACCCCTGAATCCCCAAGGATGAGGATCCCCAGGCCGTAGACCTCCACCAACACCCCATGGACACTTTGACGGGGGGCGAAGATATTGGAGAGGATCCGCATAATCCGGGATGAAAATTCCGTAGTTTCCAGGTCGGTCTGAAGCAGGGGACATTCCGCCGCCTCGGCGGCTTCAAAAAAGGCTTTGGTAGGGGTGATGCTATGGGTAAAGATACAGCAGGGGATGAGGTAGGTGAACATCTGTTTGATGGGTTCGTCATTTCCCTCATCCGCCAGTTTACCCAGATAGGCCCTCTCTCCCCGGCCAAATAACTGGATCCGGTAATTGGCAAAAAGATCGTAAAAACCGGAAATGGCCAAGCCGGGACGGTTGAGATCCGGGCTGACGATCTCCCGGGAAAGCCCTTTACGGCCCCCTATGCAGTGTAAATTGAGGGAATTATGCTCCTTCAGATCTATATCGATAAGATCCAAAACGGTAAACTGCTTCTCCGCCATAAGAATATCATAGAACAAGGGTAGGAATATGACAAGACAGACGCATCGGGATACATTTAACTTATACATTTAACTTATTGACAATCCCCGATCCCCATAGTAAACTATTTCATACGAGTTTGTTGTTTTTAATCAAATCGGATCAACTTTTTATGGAAAGGATTATTTGTGGAAATCGTATGGAGTTGAGGATACGGAAGAATCAGGAAATATATATTCATAGATGTCCAGGGAGAGTTGGATCTCTATAACTCATATAAACTCAAAGAACTTCTGATGAAGATGCTTGAAAAAAAGATAGAGCGGTTCATCATCAATCTTGATGAAGTTGAATATATTGATTCCAGCGGTATTGGCGCTCTTATTTACATCTCCTCCACAGTCAAAAAGTTAAACCTTAAGCTTGCCATAACAAATATCCACGGATCGGTAAAAAAGGTCATTGAACTTACCAAACTGATGGGGTATTTTCCCATTACCGCTACTCTGGACGAAGCGATGAAGAAAGTTGGGGCCTGACTAAAATGGGCGGATTGGAAATCAAAATTGACAATTTTTCGCCTCTGTTTGACAAATCTAATATGGAGTACAAGGAATTTTCCTCCGATTTTAGTCAGATCCGCCTTTATACTATGTGGCTGGTCAGGTCTGCCCCCTCGGAGATACGGGAATTCAACCTTCTGGAACAGCAGATATCCGAAATCATCAAAAATGCGATAAAACACGGCAATAAGAACAATATCGATAAAAAAGTAAAGATATGGTACTCACTTACCGCAGAAACCGCCCATCTGATCGTGGAGGATGAGGGGGAAGGTTTTAAGGATCTGGAAAAGTGGAACGCCTTTAACCGTAAAAGGCTGCAGTACATAGGCGAGCAGAATTTTGACGATCTGGGGAAATACGTTTCCTTTCGGGGCGCTGATAGCGACAACTACGATGGGGGGAATGCCCTATTCGCCGCATTGGAATACTGGAATGGCGGGTTTGTGTTCAATGAAAAACGAAACGCCGTGGGGATGAAGAAGTTTTTTAATAGCAAAAGCAGCTCCACCGAAGAAGTTCTCTCGGATATCAAGCCCTGGTAAACAGCCCATTTTTAATTAATTAGACATGCCCGGTGAGAAAGTAGGCGTCCGCATCGGTAAAGGGTCTGCCGTAGATAAATTCAAAGAGAAAGCGTATATCCTCCGGAGCTATATCCAGGAACCGGCAGCCAAAGTAGTTGGTGGTTTTATCGTTGTACCGGCGGACTATCTGGGCAGTGGCGTTAACGGTTCGCTTAGGGGCGCTTAATTTCACCGAAAGTTCGGAGTCCAGGGTTAGCGATGTGGCTAATTCCGAGTTTGGGTAGGCAAAAAGCAGCCCCGAGGCGCTGATGTCGATGACATTGCCCATAAAGGGTTCGTTTTTTAGCTTTTCAGAATCAAAATAGCCGTTTACTTTCAGAGAAAAAGCAAGGACCCGGGCAAATTGATAGAGGGTGTCTATGATGTCGTAGTTCAGGGATGGACGGCCTTCCATGTTGACCCAGAGGTGGATATAGCCAATCACGTATTCCTGGAAGAGGATGGGAACCCAGACATCCGAAACGATCCCGTTGTCGAATTTTGAGCGGATAAACCGGGATGCGGCATCATCAAGATAGTTCTTTCCTACACCGGTACTTTCCAGATACCGTTTGAGCATATCCGCGGTTACGAGCCTTTTTTTAGGATGCGGGTCCGTTTCGGGCAGGGCCCCCAGGGTGGAGGGCAGAAAAATGGTCTTGCCGGTCTCTGCCAGGATCTTCTCCTCCGCGGTGACGGGTTTTACATCCTTAAAGATAATCAACTTATACCCGCTGGCAAAATTTTTTATCCACTCCGCTAACTGCCCGATAAGCCCGTTGAGATTCTGGGGATCCAGATGGTTCATAAACTCGGTAATTTCTTCGGACTCGTAATCGGTTATCTTGGGGAAGGAAAGAGAATACCGATCCCCCCGAAAGGTAAACAGTATCTGCAAATCCGGCGGGGTTATCACCCGGGAGTGGGAACGGCCCAGGTTTTTATACATCAATTCCGGAACCTTCGCGGTGATATGGTCATCCCTCAGTGTCTCAATTTCCAGGGAAAAGGTGATGATCTTTTCGAGGTACTCAAACATCAGGTTCATTTTTCTCCGGGGTTTTAGCCCCGGTATGGGGCGATCCGCCTGGAGGTGAATTTCGTCTTTGGTGGGCTGTTCCACCCGTAATACGTATTCGGTACGGTTACGTAAAAAAATAATGGGAAGCTGATCGTCGTAGAGTACCTTAAGGAAAAAATCCTTCTCAATCCGCTTAATCGGTGTTGCCATGTCTCAACCTTAAAAAAATCGTTCATAGGGGGAAAAATCAAACTTATAGGTATTCATTCCCCCTTCGGATAAAGCTCTCGCTTCTTCTACAAGTATATCCTCAAGCTGCCATTTATCATCCGCAGACTGCAGATATAATTCCCCGGCCAGGCTCATATCCCGGCCGATAAACCGGAAAAGGAAGGATGTGGAACCGTCCGCTTCCTCCCTACCCCCTCCCAGCCGGTATTTTTGCGGATTCATGGGCTCAAGGCTGGTAAACAATTCCTCAAGCAGGGATTGGGCTATCCCGGCAAGGCGGGCCGATTCCCGGTTCCCCGATAATACCCCTTCCAGCAGGTTCCGGGCATACCGGTAGGCTTCTTCGGGCGCCAAGCCCCGGCCCAGCTCCCCGATAACCGCATCCCGGGGGTACCGGGGAGACTCGTCCCCCCGCTGGGGCTGCCGCAAGGCTTCGGGGATGGTACCGCGGTTAAAGATCGGTTCCTCCAACGCTGCTTGCGACGTTTCTTCTGTAAGCTCTCCGGTATAATCCTGTGCTAACAATGATATCGCATAAAAATTAATCAGTAAACTTGCCAATACTATTTTTGGGATCCCCAGCGCCCTAACCATACCTATAAGATACTCTGTTCAATACAAAAGATCAAAGGGATGATTCCATCCCAGGGATTCAGGGATGGACAGGGATCATACCGGAAGGCTATTATGCCTTTATGGGAAAGGATGTTTATGCCGTGCTTCAGAGTGGATACACGGAGCCCATACGGGATGTGCTTTGGGGGCATATTTACCTTACCCCGGAACTGGCGGCGTTGACTAAATCGGAGCCCTTTATGCGGCTCTATCGTATTTTCCAGCTTGGTCCTGCCTACGCGGTCTACCCCGGGGCGACCCATACCCGGGCGGTCCATTCCATCGGGGTGTATCACCTGGCCCGTCGGCTCCTCTTGAATTTGGCGGAGCGCGGCGCCGACGCCTGGCTTACACCGGTAGGGGCGGTTTCCTTTCTTTGCGCCGCCCTGCTCCACGATTTGGGCCATTTTCCCTATACCCATTCCCTCAAGGAACTGCCCCTGGCCCGCCACGAGGCGCTTACCGCCGAAATCATACTCCGGGAACCGATAAAGACCCTGGTGGCCAAAGCCGGGGGCGATCCCGCCCTTACTGCCGCCATTGTGGATACCGGTCTTCCTGCGGGCAGCGAAAAGGAACCGGTTTTTTATCGGAAACTCCTGTCCGGGGCTTTGGATCCGGACAAGCTGGACTACCTGAACCGGGACGCCCGGTACTGCGGCGTCCCCTACGGCGCCCAGGACGTGGATTTTATCCTGAGCCGCCTGTATCCCCATGCCGAAAAGGGGGCAGTCATCGATGGTAAGGGGATTCCCAGTGTGGAGTCCATTCTTTTTTCAAAATACCTGATGTATCGGGCGGTTTATTGGCACCCCATGGTACGTTCCGCCACGGGGATGATTAAGAAGGCCCTTATGGGAGGTCTGGAGGATGGGGTTTTAAAGCCCGAGGATCTTTACGGCCTGGATGACCCGGGGCTTTTTGCCCTCCTGGCTCATGGTTCCCACCCCCTCTTTCATCTGGCGGAAAAGGTTAGAGCCGGCCGGTTTTACACGGCTGTGGCGGAATTTCCCTTTGATGAGGGCTTGCACGGAAATCTTCTGGATATAAGTCGGCGATCCGGGTACGAAGAAGCCCTGGGGGCGGAACTTTCATTGCCTGGGGAAACTTTGGAACCGGGGGCGATAATCATTGATGTACCGGAGCCGATTTCTTTTGAAACCGGCCTCTACGTTGCCGATGAGGGCTGTTATTTTTCCGAAAGTTCCAGCGTGTTTAAGCCCGGGGTAGTGGACAGTCTGGTAAAATCTTTACGAATTATTAGAATTTTTGTGGATCCTGAGCATGAAAATAGGGTAAAATCGAATCCGGAGCTCGAAGGGATATTGCACATACACAAAAAATGGTTAAATTTAATATAGACGTGGAGGTTCGTAATGGAGATACATAATACCACCGAGGATGTTGTTTTTTCGGTGATAGGTGAAATTTGCACTTCTATCGAGAAACAGGGCAACCCCGAAAAGCTTTGTCTCTGCGATCAGTGCCGCATTGATGCGGCTTGTTTTGTCCTGAACCGTGTTCCTCCCCACTACATTATCTCAAACCGGGGCGCCGCCCGTATTGAACAGGAAACCATTAGCCGGCAGCAGCTGGAAGCGGACGCCGTTTCCCTGGTATTTGAAGCCATCAAGCGGGTCAGCCATAACCAGCGCCCTAACTCGGACCACACCAGCGGGCAGGTCAAGGAAGTTAAGAAAGGGCCGGTTTTCAATATCCCCACCATTATTGGCCGGGCCTTTGACGGCGCTAATTTCTCTCCCCTGGCGGACGTAGGCGTGGAGCTGTGGCGGGATGGGAAGCTGGTGGAGATGAAGAATCGGAACTGGCAGAACCCCTGTAAGCTGGTGTTGAATACCCAGGGTACCTTTACCTTCTGGCCTGAATCCATCCCTGCCAAAGAAGAGGGAAGCCGTGAGCAATTTGAATATTCCGTAAAAATCGAAGTGCCGGGCTTTGAAACCCTGACCCACTTTTTTGAAATCCCGGTGATCAGTGAATTGGGTAACGCCGAATCCTTCTCCATGGACCGGACCCTCAAGCTGCCGGATCTGTATTTGTTCCCCCCGGGCGGGGACGAAGATTAGGGTTTTAAAGACGGATTTTTCATATACCCCGTTTATCTCCGCCACACCGGTAAGCTAAAAAAGCCATAGCTTTCACGCAGCCACTTGCCGCCGGTTTCAACCCGGGGCTGGCCATTGGCGTCCTTGTCAATCAGGTGCGTCCACGTACCGGGGGGCAGGTAATACTCCACCTCATTGTCGGCGCTGAATACCGGCGCCACGAGGATGTCCGGCCCGAGCATATACTGCCGGTCAAGGAAGGGGCACACGGGGTCGTCGGGGAACTCAAGCAGCATCGCCCGCATCATGGGGATACCTTTTGCGTGGGTCTCCTTTTGCGCTTCAAGCAGGTAGGGTACCAGCGTTTGTTTCAACTCGGCGAAAAACTTGCAAACCACGGCCGATTCCTCATCGACATTCCAGGGGACGCGGTACGAGTTGCTGCCATGCAGGCGGCTGTGGGATGAAAGCAGCCCGAAGGCAAGCCAGCGTTTGAAGAGTGCCGCATCGGGGGTGCCCTCAAAGCCGCCGATGTCGTGGCTCCAAAACCCGAAACCGGAAAGCCCCAGGGAAAGTCCGCCCCGCAGTGTTTCTGCCATCGCCTCGAAGGTCGATTCGCAGTCGCCGCCCCAGTGCAGCGGAAACTTTTGCGAGCCCACCGTAGCGGAGCGGGCAAAGAGGCAAACCTTACCAACGCCCTTCTTTTTTTCCAGGTACGTGAACACCGTCTTCCCGTACAGGTAGGTATAGTAGTTGTGCATGGCGATGGGGTCTGCACCTGAGTGGTATACCGCATCAAGCGGGATGCGCTCACCAAAATCAGTTTTGATGTAGTCAATGCCGAGGTCGAGGACTTCGCCGAGTTTTTCTGTGTACCAGGCACAGGCCGCCGGATTGGTAAAGTCGACGATTGCCAGCCCTGCCTGCCAGAGGTCGGTCTGATAAACGGAACCGTCTTTTTTCTTGAGAAAGTATCCCTTATCGCGCCCCTCGGCAAAAAGCCGGGAACGCTGGCCCACATAGGAATTTATCCACAGGGAAATCTTTAGTCCCTTTGCTTTGATGCGTTTAATCATTCCGGCGGGGTCGGGGAAGGTGGCGTCATCCCAACAAAAATCCGTCCAGTGGAAGCCCTTCATCCAAAAACAGTCAAAATGGAATACGGATAGGGGGATGCCGCGGTTTGCCATACCGTCAATAAAGCTCATCACCGTTGCCTCATCGTAGTTTGTGGTAAAGCTGGTCGACAGCCACAGCCCGTAGGTTGACTCGTCGAGAAGCGGCGGCCTGCCGGTCAGCGCGGTGTAACGTTCGAGGATTTGTTTTGGCGAAGGCCCGTAAATGACAAAGTATTCGAGGTTCTCCCCTGCAACACTGAACTGTACCCGCGAAGTTTTTTCGCTTGCCACCTCAAACTGCACTTTGCCGGTATTGTTGACAAAGATACCGTAACCGGCGTTTGTCAGATAAAACGGAATATTTATGTAGGCCTGGTCGCTTGCCGTACCACCGTCGGCATTCCAAATATCAATAGCCTGACCGTTTTTAATAAACGGCCCGAAACGCTCGCCTAAGCCGTAGATATACTCGCCTACGCCCAGGGAAAGTTCCTCTTTTATATAGGTTCCCGAATAGGGACGCTGGTCGCCTTCAAAAAATTCGAGAAACGGGTCTTCGGCATACTGCGCCCCGCGATGGCTCACGATGTAACCGGTTGACTTGGTTTCGCATTTGGTGAGCGGCTTCCGTTCGGCGCCCGCTGCCTTTGCGGAAAAACGGACATCCCAAATGTCTCCCAGCTTAATACGCGCCTCCAAATCGCCGGAAGCAAACACCGCCTCGTTCTCCGCAACGCTAACTTCGCCTTTGAAGGAGCCGTCATCGGAAAGTTCGAAATGCGGCCCACTGTCAAGGTGTCCGCCAAAATGGGTGATGCGCACCCGTATCACGTTTTTTGCCGGGGAAGAGTACCGCACCGTAAGCTCCGGGCGGTTGAGCACATCAAAGCGCTCCCGTATTGCTTTATCAGGCGCGTGGATAACAAGTGCGCCGTCCTGTTTTTCAGCATCAATAGCCGTAGCCGCATAATGCGCCTCAATGCCTTCCTTAAGTAACCAGTACCCATTCGTAAATTTCATACTAACCTTCCTTACTTAATATTTAATACAATATCTTTTCATTTGTTCGATTTTCTGTAAGGGTTCCGCCGGACACTGCCGGGGGGATTCAAAATAGTGAAGGGCATCAAGAAGCTGCCCATCGTTCCTAAAGGACGCTATCGGGACAGCCGGAAATGGCTGCATGTCAAAATAGGCGTAACTCAAATCGGTGATGGTCATTCCGGTGGAGCGGGACACACCGATGAGGGTCTCGTATATACGCCGGTTTTCGGGGCAATCGTATACCGCGGCTGTACCGGACAAAAGGCCGGCGTTTTTTTCGAGCCGGGTAAAATATCCGTTTGCAAAGGAGGTGAAAGCCATCGCGCCCAGCCCGGTTTCTTTGTGATACGCGTAGGCGCCGGCGTCCATGCAGACCGTGGTTTTGTCGGGTATCTTATCCCATTGAATGTCGGCAAGGCTCCACATCAGCTGATTACACACGAAGCCGCTGCTGCCCTTTTTCGCGGCATAGGCGGCGGCTTCCTTTATTCTGGACAGGGTCCAGTTGGAACAGCCGTAAAAACGGATCTTCCCTTTTTTTATTTGCAGGTCAAGAAAGTCGATGATTTCTTCCACAGGACGTTTTGTGTCATCCCGGTGTAAAAAATACAGGTCAATATATTCTGTTTGCAGTTTTTCGAGGCTCCCATTGAGGTCGTTTTCGATCTCCCTATTGCCCAGACGCGGATCACCGAGCCCTGCGCCGCAGAACTCAGGATGCGCTCCCTTTGTCGAAAGGATAAGCGCTTCTCTGTTTTTCTTTTCTTTCATCCATGCACCGATTATACGTTCACTGCGGGATTTTTCGCCGGGAACCCAATCGCTGTATACATGGGCGGTATCAATAAAATTACCGCCGCGCTCAAAAAACAGGTCAAGCTGCAGCTTCCCGTCTGCCTCAGCAAGCTGCGCCCCCAACTGGGCCGTCCCAATGCAGAGCCGTGATACGTTTAAATTTGTATTACCCAGTGTGATGTACTTCATATAAAAAAATGAAGAAGCGCTTATTTATACGCAATTATAACTAAGCGCTTCCTGAAATTTTACCGCTTAGTGAATACTTATCCACTGCCGCTCAATAGCCGCGCAGGTTTGGTCTTTTGTCGCGCTGCCGCCGACATAGGCTTGCATCAGCTCACCGAAAACCTGGTGAAAGGCGTCCGTCGAATAGATGATGGACAGCGGCGCGCTGCCTTCCTGGGCCACATGGGCCGCGCCCTGTTTGGGCACCTCAAGGTTCGGGACGACACCGGCGCTAATCGGCGGGACAACCTTCGCTACATTGGCGAACCAGCCCTTTCCATAATCTGAAGTATACCACCAGTTAACGAAGTCAAGCAATTCTTTTTGATGCTTCGATTTGTTGCTCACCCGCATTGCCTGGTCGGCGCCGGTCACTACCTTGCAGTCCGCCGGATTATTTGAAATAGGGTACCCATCAAAACCGATTTTCAGGTTAGGATTGATTTTGAGCACATCTTCCTCTATCCAGGCGCCCTGCCCAACGGTCATCGCGGCCTGCCCATTGCCAAAAGCGGCAACTTCGCGGTCAAGGGTTGTCTCAAGCAGTTTGTCATCCCCATATTTTTTGACAAGATCAACAAAACGGAAGAAATCGTTGTACAACCGGGGATAATCGGAAACCTTCGCCTGCCCGTTTTCAAATTTCTTGGTAAGGGCTATCGGGTCATTGGTAGCGGTACCGAAAAAGTTCATCGCGGCATGTTTCCAAACCCACCATTCACCGAAGCCGGATGTAAAGGGCTTAATGCCCAGGGCGGCAATTTTTTCACAGGCGGCTTCCAATGCGTCGAGGGTCTGCGGAAATTCTGCTATCCCCGCCTTCGCAAAAATATCCTTATTATAGAGGATACCAAAGAAATTACCCTTGATAGCAAACCCGTAGGGCCCCGCGCCGGTGTCCATCGACTTAAAGCCGTCGGCTACCGCCGGAATCATCGCTTTGGCGATAGGCTGGTCGGCGAGGTTGAGGCTGTATTCCGTATACAGGTCAATTTCCGCACCGGCGGTGCTGGTAAAAATATCGGGCAAATCGCCGGAATTGAGTTTCGTCTTGAGCAACGCCGGGTAATCCGCCTGGGTCGTTTCGTAGTTGATCGTCACGTCCGGCACAACCTTTTTGTACTCGGTAATCAACGCACGAATCGAATCGGCATATTCGGGCTGGGAAATGAACACATACAGTTCGGTTCCCGAAGCCCCTTCTTTGCCGCCCCCGGCAAACACCGCGCCTGTCAGGGCAATCCCCAACGCCAACACCAGTAAACACTTCTTCATAAATATTCCTCCAAAAAAATAGTTATCTTAACGGGTATAAACCCGTAAAAATACTCACCCTTTTACCGCACCCGCAACAACCCCTGCGATAATATTTCGTTGAAACGCGATAAAGAAAATTATCGATGGCAGCACCGTAAGCACCATTGCGGTCATCGCGTAGTGCCACTGTGTGTTGAATTGCCCTACAAAGGTGTATGCCGCCAGTACCAGTGTCTTTGTCTCATTGCTCCGGTTTACCATTAACAGGGGCAGCAGAAAATCATTCCAAATCCACATTACATCAAGCACAATCACCGTTGCCGTTACCGATTGGAGCAGCGGGAAAATAATGCTGGCATAGGTGCGGAATGTCCCCGCCCCGTCCATGTACGAACTTTCGTCGAGTTCCCGCGGAATTGTTGACATAAAATTAAAATAGATAAACGCCGCCATGGGAATACCAAAACCCCAGTACTGAATTCCGAGCCCCAGCTTATTGCCGGCAAGCCCCAGGGTCGTCATCGTTTTGAGCAGGGTAATCATAATCGTCTGAAACGGAATCAGCATGGGAATGATGATAAACAGGTAGGCGAACGCGGTGAACTTGTTTTTCCGCCGTTGTAAAACGTAGGCGGCAAGGGAAGAAAAAAACACGATGCCAACGATACCTACTACCGTGATGAATACCGTATTGAAAAACAGTTTTATGTAGCTCATCTTGGTGATGACGAAGGCGTAGTTTTCCGGCGCCCACACCTTCGGCAGCGAAATGGCGCTTGACACCACTTCCCCGAAGGGTTTTAGCGAGTTTATCAGCATCAAAAAAACCGGATAGATATACATAATTGCGATGACGGTAACCACCGCTGCTAAGACAGCTGTCGATGCTTTTTGTTTTTGTTTCAATGTCATCGTATCCCCCTATTCCCTAATTTTCCGATTTAAACACGCGCATCACCACCTGTGTCAAAATCAATACAATAATAAAAAATACAAGGCTTTCCGCTGACCCCAAACCGTAGCGGTTGTTTTGGAATGCGTCGCGGTAAATTCCCAGGGTGACCGAATAGGTGCTGCCCGCAGGCCCTCCCCGTGTCAGTGCAAGAATGATATCGAACACCTTCAGTGAATTGGTCAACGACATAAACATACAGGTCGAGATTGACGGGGCCAACAGCGGCAGTATGACTGAGCGAAGGCGTAAAAAGCCCGAAGCGCCGTCAACGACTGACGCCTCGATAATGTCCTGGGGTATTGCCTCAAGGCCGGCAATGTAGAGCACGATATAGAATCCGAGGGACTGCCAGACACCGACAATGGTAACGGAAACGAAGGCAAGGTTTGGCGTTCCAAGCCAACTCCATCTGAAGATGCCGAGATTCGTGTTGGCGAGCAGCGTGTCGAAGCCCGAGGAAAAAATAAAACGCCAGATAAAACCGACTATGGTCATGCTCATTATATACGGAATAAAGAAGAGGCCGCGCAGCGTATTTGCAAGGCGGAATTTTTTTACGAGGGCGATTGCCAATGCAAGGGCCGCTATATTCGTAAACAGCATAAAAAGAACCGTATATTTGAAGGTAAAAAGCAAGGTCCGCAGAAAATCCGCACCGCCGGTAAAAATCGCTTTGAAATTCGCCAATCCGATAAATTTAGGCGCCCGGGCGATACCGTTCCATTCGGTAAAGGAATAATAGCCGGAAAGTACAAAAGGGATGTATATCATCACTCCCACAAACAGCAGTGCCGGTAAGGGATAAAAAACCGATTCCAACAACTCAACTTTCTGTTTTTTCATTTTGGCGCCAATTCCTCCCGGGTATATGGAAATGCGTGTACGTACACATTGTAACACGTTTTTTTTTCACTGTCAAGGATTTTTTCATCCCGTTTTTTCCACTAAAAATAGCTCCGCAAAATAATCCCCCTTTTTGGGCCTATTATTATGGGCGCTCTCCAGAAAAAGCCCTGCCTGCATAAGTTCGTCCCCTCCCCGTTCCCCGCAGTTACGATTTCGGTCATCTTCGGAAAAGCCCCCCTCCTCCCAAACCGTAACCCGGTAATCCGCGTCTCCTTCCAGCCCCGCAAGTTTAAGCCGGAACGGCCGCTGGTTGGGGTTGGCGAGTATCCGGTAAAAGCCCACGATTGCCTCTTCCTTGTCCTCCGATACCACCATCCAGGAGGCATAGCGGCCGCTCAGGGGACTGAGTAATCTGAAAAACCGGCCGTATTGGAAGGTTCTCCGGTGGGCTTTGTAAAAGGCTATCTGTCTTTTTACCGCCTCCCGTTCTTCGCCGCTGAACGCGGCCGGATCAAGCTCGTAACCAAGGCAGCCGAAGAAGGACACCATGGCCCGAAAGGACAATGGGGTCAAGCGCCCGGTCTGATGGTTGGGGATTGCCGAAACATGGGCGCCCATGGAACTAAGGGGATAGATAAGGCTGGCCCCTTCCTGAATAGCGAGACGTTCCACCGCATCGGTGTCATCACTTAGCCAGGCCTGGGGAGCAAAGCCCAGGAGGCCCGGATCGAAACGGGATCCGCCTGAGGCGCAGGATTCAAAAAGAATTTCCGGGAAGGCGCGGGTAAGGCGGGCGTAGAGATCGTAAAGTCCCAATACATAGCGGTGAAAAAATTCCCCCTGCCGTTCCGGAGGCAAAGTAATACTGTACGGTTCGGTGATATACCGGTTCATATCCCATTTGACATAGGAAACCGGCGCGCTTTTAATAACCCCCGAAAGAACGTTAAACAGATACTCAATTATTTCGGGCCTGCCCATATCCAACGCGTATTGATACCGGGACTCCGTCCGCGGGCGGGCGGGCACATGGACCGCCCAGTCCGGATGGGCGCGGAACAAATCGCTGTCGGGGCTTACCATTTCCGGCTCTATCCAGAGGCCGAACTTGATCCCCAGGGCGCACACTTTTTCTGCCAGCCCTGTGACCCCCCCAGGAAGCTTTCCCGCATGGGGAACCCAATCCCCCAGGCTGGAATGATCGTCATCCCGCTTGCCGAACCAGCCGTCATCCAGGACGAAAAGTTCCGCCCCCAGGTCACGGGCAGCGGCGGCCATTTCCAGTATTTTCTCTTCAGTAAAGTTGAAGTAGGTCCCTTCCCAGTTGTTGAGCAGCACCGGCCGTTCCGCATCCCGCCATGCGCCACGGGCAAGGCGGTTCCGGTAGAGTTCGTGGTATTGCCGGGAACAATTTCCCAGCCCGGTTCCCGACCAGGCCAGCACCGCTTCGGGGGTATCAAACATGGCGCCCCCCGCAAGCTCCCAGGAAAAGGTATGGGGGTTAATCCCTATCCGCAGCCGGGCAATGCCCCACTGATCCACCTCCACATCCGCCGTAAAGTTCCCCGAATAGAGGAGGCTGACCCCCAGGACTTCCCCTTCACGTTCCGTGGCTGCGGGCCGCCGCAGTATTAGTGCGGGGTTTGTCTGTGCGCCGGAAACTCCCCGGCTGCTCTGTATGCCCTGGAACCCGGTCCGCAGCGGGGCATCCCCCGTCTCAAATTCCCGGGCCCATGATCCGGTCAGGGTGATAAGGTTCCAGCGGCTGTCCGGCAAATCCAGGGAAAGGCTCATGGCATGTGTCAGGACGATTTTCCCGCTCCCTTCGTTAATAAAACGAACATGCCGGGCCAGACAATTATACTGCGCAAATATCGTATAGAACAAAATGATCCGCAATCCCGAAGCCGCATCCCGCAAGTCCAGTTCCAGGGTCTCCGCCTCGTCATCCTTTTCCGTGTAGGTTGCAGGCAGTCCCGGCGTTTCCGCCTTCCCCGCATATATCCGGTGGGCTTCATAGCGGGGTTCAACCACGGATGACCCATCCGCAAAGCGAACCGCAAAGGCGGGCCGGCGAAAGTCTCCGTTTCCATAGGCGGGATATTCAAAGCGGACAGCAGCCCGATCATCCCGGTTGGAAAAACCCGCAAAGGGAATAGGATCAAGCAAAGGATATGCCCTGCCTGCCCCCAGCGCCGCGCCGGTATAGACCTGGCCAATAGAGCCGTTTTCCAAAATCTTGATAATATAACTAAAACTGCCGTTAGTCAGATGAAACTGATTCGCCGCATAATCAAATGAAATAGACATACCCTCTCCTGTTGCCCATGAACTACTTTTACTCCCAAGCTATTAGAGAAATCTTTATATTGATATACATCGGGCACTTCACTCAGTTCAGCTTGCATTCTCTTGGAAAACAAATTCGTAATCGGTATCCTATTCTCCCCCCTCCTCCGATGTTACTCCACTTGATTCTCCTCCAAAAAGCAATGCCTTAAGAAATACATCATTAACTAATTTCTCTTTATCCTTTTGATCCGTTATTGTGATTACATGAGACAATCCAACAGCCTTCAGTTTTTTTGATGCTGCAATCAAATCGTGTTTTTCTTTATCGGTCATCCCTTCTTCTCCACCAGTTCGCGGCTTATTTTCCCGGCTTGGATCCAATCAGGGTAAAGGTCAGCCCGCATTGATACCGTTCCCCGCTTTCCGGGTTGGTCACCTTGTCGGAGCCATAGAAGCCGACGGATCCGGAGGAAAAGTCCTTGGGCTGGGCTATGGTTGTGGTCCATTCTTTGCCTTCACTGTCCTTTATGGTGATTTGAAGGAATCTTGGGGCTTTGGGATCTCTTTTGGCTGGTTCAGGCATGGTTAGCCTCCTTTTTGGGTGTTCAATTTTCCATATAATGCCATAGGATACATTGTTTCTCAATATAAGGGTAGTCAAAATCCGTTCTTTGCTAGGGGTTTCTTCGGAAGGAGCTTAAAATGTGAGGGTAAGAGCGATAGAACGGGGGATTGGGAGGGGGGCATTACGGCAGGGTTTGACAACTACCCCACGATGGTGGTTCCGGGAATGGGGATTCGGGGTTCCGTCGCAAACATCCTGTTTGCGACGGAACCCCGCCTACGTCCCCTGTCGGCGCCATCCATGGCGCCTTTTCCTCCCTCTCGAAGCCGCTTACGCGGCATCTAATGAGGCGGGAGTTCCGCTTCGAATCCCCACGGTATTTGCTGAAGAATAACTTTTTCGGAGAGGGGGGATTCGGTCTCCAGTCGCGGACATCCTGTCCGCTCCTTACGACCGCCTACGTCCCCTGACGGCGCCATCCATGGCGCCTTTTCCTCCCTCCGGTCGGCGGGGACTCCGGTTCGAATCCCCACTTTATTGGTTGAAGATTTATTATTCGGAGAGGGGGGATTCGAACCCCCGACAGCCAGTTCCCAAAACTGGCGGCTTAACCACTAGCCAACCCTCCGTAAAGCATTACTATACGGGAAATGGGGGGTGGTGGTCAATTCCGTAGTTTCAAACGATATTCAGGCGGTTTCCTTGATTTTAGGCTGTTGATGAGCTATTTTATAGATATTATGAAAGAAAAAACAAATTTTCGAAAAATAACCATAAAACGGCGGTTTCTCATATTTTCCATTGGGCTTTTTCTGCTTATTGCGGTGGGTGGGACCGGGGCATTCTATCTGGCAATGCGGCAGAGTATCCGATCAAATGTGAACCAGGAACTGACCCGGCTCCTGGAAACCAAGCGGCTCGGTCTTGAGGCATCGATTGATAATGAGTTGGCCATTGCCCTTAAATTGACGGATTCTCCCTTGATAACCCGGTTTTTTCTTGACCCCTATGACCCGGTGTTGGAGGCCTTGGCCTTTGAAGAGCTTGCGGGGTACCGTCGGGCCTTTGAGAGCGGTAATATCTTCTGGATTAACGATACGGATAAAAAGTACTACCTTGGGGGCGATACCGCCGAGTACGTGCTGAACCCCGATGATCCCTATGCGGCATGGTATATGCCGACCCTGAATATGCCCACCGACTATGAATTCTTTGTTGATTATGAGAAGGCCCTGCAAAAGAGCGTCCTCTGGGTCAACGCGACGGTTCGCTCCCAGGGGAAACCTATTGGCATAGCAGGGACGGGTATCGAAATAGGGGACTTCATCAATTCAATCTATGCGGACCTTGCCCCGGGGGTAAACCTTTACCTCTTTAACGATGGCTTGGAAATTACCGGCGCCCGTGACAGCAGTCTGGTTATCGATAAGGTACAACTTGGCTCTCACCTGAAATCTGAGGGGGTGCAAATCCTTGATGCCCTGGGTAAACTGCGGGGCACCGATATTAGTACCATTAACCTGGGGAAGGAGGTGATCGCCCTGGGTAGGATTCCCCTGCTCAACTGGTATATTACCGCTTTTATACCGATTACGCCGGATATGTATCTCAACTCCACAATGACCTTGGTTTTTGCCGCCATGTTGGTGGTGGTTCTGCTCATATTTGTCATATTTAATTTCTTTATCGCGGGCGCCCTTAAGCCCCTCAACCATATCATGGAAGTGTTAAAACAAATTTCTGCTGATTGGGATCTAACCCGGCAGCTTACGATTAAACGCGGAGATGAATTCGGG
This sequence comes from Treponema primitia ZAS-1, assembly GCF_000297095.1. Lineage (NCBI taxonomy): Bacteria > Pseudomonadati > Spirochaetota > Spirochaetia > Treponematales > Treponemataceae > Treponema > Treponema primitia. Next base: position 44,957 of record NZ_AEEA01000023.1, read on the forward strand.
GAATTGGCGGGATTCTTTAACATGACCTTTGGGAAAATAAAGGAGCTGCTCACGGTAATCAGGAATAAGTCCGACTCCTTAACCGATACGGGGACGGATCTGGCATCCAATATGGTGGAGACTGCGGCGGCGATCAACGAAATTACCGCGAATATTCAGAGTATGGAAGGCCGCGCGGTGAGCCAGTCCTCGGTGGTAAGCGAAACCAGGGGCGGGATGGAACGGATCATGACCAGTATTGGCGAGCTCAATACCCATATTCTGGCCCAGTCCGACAGCGTGTCCCAATCCTCCTCGGCTATTGAGGAGATGCTGGCGAATGTCCGCTCGGTGGCGCAAACCCTGGTTAAGAACACCGATAATGTGAACAACCTTGCGACGGCGGCGGATGTGGGCAGAAGCGATCTGCAGAAGGTGTCCGAGGATATTCAGGAAATTGCCCGGGAATCCGCGGGGCTCCTGGAGATTAATGCGGTGATGGAGAACATTGCCAGTCAGACCAACCTGCTGTCCATGAATGCCGCCATCGAAGCGGCCCACGCGGGGGAAGCGGGCAAGGGCTTCGCGGTGGTTGCCGATGAGATACGGAAACTGGCGGAGTCATCCGCAGAGCAGTCAAAGACTATCAGTGCGGTGCTTAAAAAAATTAAGACTTCCATTGACTCGATTACCCAATCCACCGATGTGGTCATCAAACGCTTTGAGGTGATTGAAGAGGAAGTACAGACCGTATCTAATCAGGAGGCGGGCATACGGGCAGCCATGGAAGAACAGGAGACCGGCAGCCGGCATATTTTGGAAGCCGTAACCCGCCTGAATGAGCTTACCGCCATGGTAAAACAGGGTTCCGAAGAAATGACCGCCGAAGGTCAGGGAGTGATGCGGCAGAGCAAGGATCTGGAAGGGATCGCTGCGGAGATGGCCAACGGTATGGAAGAAATGGCCAAAGGGGCGGATCAGATCAACGTTGCTGTTGTCCGGGTTAACGAGATAAGCGGGGTGAATAAAACCAACATCGATGCCCTGGGCGGGGAAGTGTCCAAGTTTAAGGTGTCCTAGCTCCGGCCCCACACTTTTACTGCGTTAAGGTACTCAATCACCCGAAGCCCGTCGGCAGCGCCGGACCGGGGCTGCCGGGTAGGATCGCGGTAACAGGCAACGGCGTCTTCAATCATATTGGCAAAATACCCCGTCTTTCCTTCGAAGGCGTCATCGGCCTTTTTTAGGGAGCGGAACCCTTCGGCGTAGGGGCTTTCGGCGCTCTCCCAGACTTCGAAGATACCGTTCCCGATACGCAGCCGTCCATGGGCGCAGGAAAATTCCAGCTCGAACACCAGGTGATCCCGTTCTGCGCCGACTTCCATGAGAAAGGGTATTCGTTCCGCCTCCCTTTCCAGATACCCATCAAGCCAGGCGGTACCTTTCCGGCTGTTGAGCCTTGCCCCGCGGCGGCTATGGTGATGCAGGACTGCGCCGGTGAGGAACATGGCGGCGTCCGCCAGATGGGTGCCGTCGTGCCAGAACACGTCCAGGAGACGCCGGGTCTTACCCATATAAAGTACGGTCCGTACGCTGAGCAGGGGGCCGAGCCGTTCTTCATCCAGGATGGCCTTGGCTTTGATGTAATCTGCGGAGTAGCGCCGTTCGTGGTTGGTTACTATTCGTGTGGGGCTCTTGCGGTGCAGCGCCGCTATTCTCCGGGCTGAACCCAGCGTATCCGCCAGGGGCTTTTCGCAGACCACCACCGGAACCCCGTGACGGGCGGCAAGCGCGCAGTAATGGTAATGACTGTCCGGGTGGGTAGCAATGTGGACTATCCCTGGTTTATGCTTTTCCAGCATGACATCGGCATCGGCGTAGACCGGGCATCCCCAGCGTTCGGCAAAGAGGCGGCGCCGGTCTTCGTCGGTGTCGCAGCCCGCAGCGATGGTGCAGGCGGGGTTTGCCGCAGCAGCCCCGGCGTGGGTGCAGGGTTTTTCGCGTAAAGCATCGTCCTCAAGGAGGCTGGCGATGCGGCCTAAACCGATGATGGCAACGGGGATTTGTTCCCTCCTCACTTTGCCCCGCCTGCCAGAACCGGCGCTTCTATTTCTTCATTCCGCACGAGCTTCAGTTCCGTAGCTTTCTTTACCCGCTTCTTGTCGTGGCGGCTGTTCAGGAGCGAATACATCACCGGGGTTACGAAGATGGTCATGACGGATTGTACGGTGAGGCCGCCCACAAAGGTTTTGGCTATGGGCTGGATGGTATCCGCGCCGGCGCCGGGGAAGAGGGCGATGGGGAGCATACCCAGGATGGTGGTGAGGCTGGTCATGAGGATGGGGCGTAGGCGGTTGCGGCCTGCTTCAAGGCAGGCTTCGCGGACCGTCCTGCCCCGGGCGCGGAGGGTGTTGATACTGTCCACCAGCACGATGCCGTTGTTTACCACTACCCCCACCAGGGCGACGATGCCCACGGCGGAGAACATGGACATGGCTTCGCCGGTGAGCTTGAATATCCAGATTACCCCAATTAATAACAGCGGTATTGAGAAGAAGATGATCAGAGGATCTACGAAGGATTCAAACTGGCTGGCCATAACGCCGAAGACCAGGAATACTGCGGCGGCAATGATAAAGATGAAGCGGCCATAGTAGGCGGCGACTTCCTGGGCCTCGCCAAGGTAGCGTACCGTGACTTCTTCCCGGGGTACCAGGTACTGTTTTACCGTGCTTTCCAGACGTTTCTGCATGTCCGTGGCGGCGATTCCCGGGGGCAGATCCCCGGTGATCCGGATTACCCGCTCCTGTTTTTCGCGGCGTATGGAGGAGGGGGCCCTGCCTTCCACAATGGAGGCGACATTGGAGAGGGGGATGCGGTAGCCGCTGCGGCTCATCACAAATACTGCGTCAAGGTTGGGCATACCTACCCGGTCTTCGTCCCGGAGCATTACCCTGATGTTCAAGAGCCGGTCCCCCTGGCTGAAGGTGGTAACCGCGCTGCCGTCCATGGCGGTGCGTATCTCCGAGGCGATGGCCGAAAGGGACAGGCCGAAGCTCGACGCCCGGTCCCGGTCAACCTCAACGCGCAGCTGGGGCGCGCCCTCGTCAATATTTACCGTGGGGTTTTCTATCTCCGGCAGATAGCGGGTCATGATTCCCTGGATTTCTCCGGCGGTTTCCATGATGGCGTTGTAGTCCCGGGAGCTTATTGCCATTTCTACCGCCTGGGTGTTCCCCATGCTGCGCCCGGCGCGGAAACTGACCAGGGCGCCGGGAATAGCGTTGGTGTAGGGGGTGAGTTTGCGGATCACCGTTTCCGGGGTGTCGATCTGCTGCGCCGGCGCGGGCAGGATAATCTGGATGCTGCCCTGGTTCGTTCCGCTCCGCCGAGCTGTAAGGATGATGTTCCGGTAACCCTTGACCTGTTCTTTGATCAATTCCTCCAGGGTAAAGAGGGTTTCCTCGGTCACATCCATGGCAGTACCCTGGGGCAGGGAAATGTTGAGATTGACGTTATCATCAGTTCTGGTGCGGATGTACATATTCATACCGATACCGCTGAACTGCATCAGGGAGAAACCCAGGAGCAGGAGTACCAGGGTAATGACCAGGACGCGGTGGGAGAGGCAGTAGTCCAGGGCGTTCCGGTATTTATTTTCCATGCCTTTGAAAAAGTTTTCCATACCGTCGTCAATGCGTCTGAGCAGAGGGTTTTTCAGGGGCTTTTGTTTACGGGTGTTTAACTTAAGGATGGAACCGCAAAGGCTGGGTACCAGGGTAATTGCCACTACCAGGGAACAGATCAGGGAGATCACCACCGTAAAAATCAGATCGCTGAAGAGCTGGCCCATTTCCTTAAGATCGTTCTTATAGATGATTAGGGGGATGAACACACAAATAGTGGTGGCCGAGGAGGCGAGGATGGCCCGCAGCATTTCCCTGCTTCCCAGGATGGCGGCAATGTCCGGTTTGGCCCCCCGTTCCCGGTAGGTATGGACATTTTCCAAAATAACGATGGAAGCGTCCATGGTCATACCTAAGCCCATGATGAGGCCGGTCATGGTGAGAAGGTTCAGGGTAAAGCCGAATATTGCCATGAACATGATGGTAAGCAGTATGGAAATAGGGATAGACAGCCCAATGATTACCGTTCCCTTGATGTTACGCAGGAACAATAACAGTACCATCATAGCCAGAGCTGCACCCTGGAGGGCGTTAGTGTACACCTGGCTCATGGTAGCCCTTATCATGGTGGTATTATCCGAAAGCACCTCCAGGGTGATGCCCCGGGGCAGGGTTGCGTTGATCTCCGTTAATGCGGCCAGTACCCGGTCGGCTACCTGCACCTGGTTACTATCGCTTTCGCTGGTAACCTGGATGTAGACCCCGCTCTGGCCGTTTACGTACACCCGGGCGGCATTATCGTTGTAACCCAGGCTCACATCGGCGATATCCTCCAGGCGTACTACCTGGGACCGATTGGCGGCAGCTGCGGCGCCTCCGCTTATGTTTACTGTTTTAACCACCAGCCGCTTGATCTGATCCAGGCTGACCAACTCCTCCTGGGTCATAATCTGGTATTCCCGGGTCCCCCGGCGCAGGTTTCCCCCGGAAGAGAGGATGCTCTGCCCGCGGAGGGAGCTTGAGACATCGCTCAGGGTAAGGTTGAAAGCCGCCAGCCGGTTCAGGGATACGGCGACCTTGACGATCTGGGTGGTACCTCCGGTAACCTCCGCAGCGGCAACCCCGTCGACCCGCTCAATGCTGGCCTGGATTTCGTCTTCGGCAAAGATACGCAGCTGATCCGGGGGGTAGTTACCCCGAACCACCAGGCGCATGATGGGCATGGCGCTCATGTCGAAGCGCCGTACCGTGGGGGTTTCCACGCCGTCCGGGAGGGAGTTGACCAGCCGGTTCAGCAGGGTTTGTGCGTCCGTCATGGCCTTGTCCATATCCGTACCGTAGGCAAATTCCAGGTTGATAAAGCTGGTCTCAAATTGGGAGTTGGAGGTGATATTGGTAAGTCCCCTGGAAGCGGTAAGGGCCCGTTCCAGCCGCTCCGTAACGTTGCGCTCCACGTCCGTAGGTCCCGCCCCGGGGAAACGGGTGAAGACTGAAAGTACCGGCCTAGCCGTTGACGGGTAGAGGTCCACCGCAAGGTTTGGGATCAGGGTGGCCGCTATGCCCAGGGCCAGGGCGTACAGTATTACTATCGTTACCGGTCGTTTGACCGAGTATCCGGCTATGTTCATCCTAACCCCCTAATCCACAACCCGGACCGGGTCGCCGTCGGAGAGAAAATTCTGCCCCGCGCTTACCACCCGTTCCCCGGTCTCAAGCCCATCGGTAACTTCCACAAATTCCTCGTTCTCAAGGCCCAGGCTTATGACCCGTCTTTCGGCGATATTGTTTTGGTTCACCACAAACACTATCCAGGACCCATAGGTGTTTATCACCGAGCCCCGGTTAATTACCGGAACGTTGGTGCGGGAGTTGGTAACCAGGCTGACGGTGGCAAACATCCCCGCCCGGATCCGCGGATCAACCGTGCCCTGAAACCGGAGGCGTATCCGCAGGGTCCGGCTTGCGGGGTCAAGTACGGGGCTTATCTCGCTGACCGCCGCATCAAAGCGTTCCCCGGGCATGGCCTCGAAGCTAATCTGTGCGCCAAGGTTCATCTGTACCGCAGTGGAGAAGCGCTCGGGCACAAAGGTTTCCACAATAAGACTGTCGAGGTTCCCCACCACGTATATGGCAGTCCCGGTGGTAACCGTATCACCGGGGCTTACCGGGGCCTGGAGTACCGTCCCGCTGATAGTGCTGGTAACGGGGCTGCGGGAATACACTTCCCCGGGCCGCGAGGGGTCCACCATGGCTACGGTTTGCCCCTGGGATACCCGGTCCCCCACCTGGAGCCGCATCTCGGTGATCTTCCCTGCCATGGCGGGGAAAAGGGAAACTTGGGTCCGGGCGATGACATCACCGTTGATCACCACGCTGTTTTCTATAGTACCCAACACTACCGGTGTT
>NZ_AEEA01000025.1 GCF_000297095.1 Treponema primitia ZAS-1
TCGTCAAAGGCCACCACGCCGTAAGCGGTGGGGTCCTTTACGTAGTAGCCGAAGATGGCCCCGCCTTGGTGCGCTTCCACCTTCGATGCGGTATGTTCCAGGGTGGCACTGAAACCCCGGCCGTAGAACACGTTATCTCCCAGGACCAGGGCGCAGGCGTCATTGCCGATAAACGACGCGCCGACGATAAAGGCGTCCGCAAGGCCGCGGGGGCTTTCCTGGACTTGGTACTCGAAGCGCATCCCCAGCCAATCGCCTGCACCGAATAGCTCTTTGAAGACCGGAAGGTCCCGGGGGGTGGAGATGATCAGCACCTCCCGGATACCGGCAAGCATTAACACCGATAGGGGGTAGTAGATCATGGGCTTGTCGTAGAGGGGGAGGATCTGTTTGGAGACTGCCCGGGTAATGGGATACAGGCGGGTACCGGCGCCTCCGGCAAGAATTATGCCCTTCATAATATGTGCATTATATACATACCTTGGTATTGTGTTAAGTAAGTCCAACTAGCGATAATATCTATTTCTGTCTACTCCAGCAAATATCCTATTTCATTATAGTATAACGAATTACGCTATTTTAGGGTGGAATGGCCAAATTTGGCAATTAGATGAATTTTTCGGCTATTTATGCTCAATAGCCAGGCGGCATAGGAGGAAGTGCGTTATAAGCCCACGACTCTGCTTTTCATAGTATTACTCCCATTCAATAGTTGCCGGGGGTTTGGATGAAATGTCGTAGGTCACCCGGCCTATGTCTTTCACCGTATTCGTAATACGGGTGGAAATCTCCAGCAGATCCTTAACCGGGAAGGGATAGACATCGGCGGTCATGCCGTCCGCACTGACTATAGCCCGGAGCGCGAGAACCCAGCCGTATTTACGGACGTCGCCGGCGACCCCCACGGACCGTATGGGGAGGAGCACCGCGAAGGCCTGCCAGATTTCGTCGTAGAGCCGTTCCCCCGCCGGGGATAGTCTGTTTTTCAGCTCCTCAATATAGATTGCATCGGCATCCCGGAGTATATCGCACTTCTCCCGGGTAACCTCGCCCAGGATGCGGACCGCGAGACCGGGGCCGGGGAAGGGATGGCGGCGGACCACTTCCTCATCAATTCCCAGGATACGTCCAAGGCGGCGAACTTCATCCTTATACAGCCGGTCCAGGGGTTCTATGATACGGCCGGCTTTGCGTTTGGCATCCACCAGGGGGCTCCCCACATTGTGATGGCTCTTGATCAGGTGGGCCTTCTTGCCCACCCCTTTGCCGCTTTCAATAAGGTCCGTGTAGAGGGTACCCTGGGCGAGGAAGTAGGAATCCGGCAGCCCAAGGCGCGCCACTTCCCGTTCCTGGATGGTGATGAAGAGATCTCCGATAGCCTTTCGCTTCGCCTCCGGATCATCAAGCCCCTTGAGGGCGCCGAGAAATTCTTCCTCACAATATATGATGTGGAGATGTTTGGCGCCGAGCCGCTCCAGGGCGGTCTTCACCGTTTTGGTTTCGTCCTTCCGCATAAGCCCGGTGTCCATGTACATGAGGTGCACCAGGTCCGCCTTAAGTGTCTTGAGGAGCAGCGCCCCGGCCACGGTGGAATCGACCCCGCCGGAAATAAGGAGCAGCACCGGATTTGTCCCTACCCGATTTTGCAGGGATACGCGGACTTCCTCCACATATCGTTCCATGGTCCAGCTTTTCTTGCAGCCACATACCCCGAACACAAATGCTGCGAGTATTTCAGACCCGCGCTCAGTATGGGTAACCTCGGGGTGGAACTGGAGACCGAACCAGGGCTTTTTATCATGGGCAGCCACCGCCGGGTAGCCGGTGTCACTGACGCCGTATTCCCGAAACCCCGGGGCAAGTTTAGTCAGGGTATCGCCGTGGCTCATCCAGGCGGTAAAAGAAAAATCCGCGGTACGCGCAGTATTACTAATAGCGTTCCCTTCGACGATTTTTTCCAGAGGGATGGTCTTATCAAAACCAACAAGAAAACGGTGAATGATCCCCTCAGCTTCGGAGGCTTTAATCGTTACACCTATCCTACCGTATTCTCTTTTAGGCAAAGGCTCCACTAAGCCGCCATGGTCGGCGGTCATACGCTGGAGACCATAACAGATCCCCAGGAGGGGGAGGCCCAGTGTATAGACCCGTTGGTCCGGCACGGAACCTTCGGGGGTGTAGACCGATTCGGGGGAACCTGAAAGGATGATACCTCGAAGCGTACTGCCGGCGGTTCCCGAAAGAACAGCATCGCTCAGAACCATGTCCCCGGGAAGGATCTCCGTGTAGATCCCCAGGTCCCGGATACGCCGCCCAATAAGCTGGGTGGTTTGGCTGCCGAAATCTAGGATGAGTATTTTGTCCACGGACTCTTCCTGATAATGGTCTCCTTCCGGTCATATCCCACGGATACGATATCAATGGGGGTCTCGCAGAACCGTTCGATAAACTCAATATACTCCATGGCGGGAATGGGAAATTCCTCATAGGTCAGCGCATTGGTCAGGGACTTTTTCCAGCCTGGAAAAGTGCGGAGCACCGGTTGGGCCTTGTTCAGGGCGTCCACGGAGGCGGGGAAGGTTTCCACCATCTTATCCCCGATGCGGTAGGCGACACAGGCCTTGATTTCATCCAGGGTGTCGTACACATCCAGGTGGGTCATCACCAAGGAATCGATGGAGTTGGTGAGACAGGCGTAACGCAGGGCCACCAGGTCCAGGTAGCCGCAGCGGCGGGGACGGCCGGTGGTTACGCCGTATTCCCGGCCGGTTTCACGGACAAAGCGGCAAAGCTCGTCCTCCGCATCAAGGTTAAATTCGCTGGGGAAGGGGCCGTTGCCGACCCGGGTGGAGTAGGCCTTGAATACCCCCAGGACCTTGTCCAGACTCCGGGGTCCCACACAGCCGCCAATAGCGGCGCCGGCGGCGCAGGACATACCGCTGGACACATAGGGGTAGGTTCCCAGATCCAGGTCCAGAAGGGTTCCCTGGGCGCCCTCAAATAAGGTTTGGGAATTCTTATGGTGAAACAGGAAGGAAGAAAGATCGATGGACATGGCTTTAAGCTGTTCCACATAGGGGGCCAGAAATTCCCGGTCCGCGGCATCCAGCTCTTCCATCTTTTCCTTCCAATCCAAGTCGGCTATCCGTATACCATCCCGGTCGCTTTTCATGGAATAGGTGATTCCGATACCCCTGCCGGTGGTACCGATGGGCTTTTTCCGGGCCAGATCCCGGGCCTTATCAATCTCAATATACCGGGGAAGCACGATATGGGCGCGATCGGAAATAAAAACCCGTCCCATGGTGTCGATACCCCGGTCCCGGAGCATCTTAATCTCCTTAAACAGGGCAACCGGATCGATAACCATACCGGCCCCGAGGATCACCATCTTATCAGGATACAGTATCCCCGAAGGGATTAAATGGAGGGCATATTGCTCCGCTCCAATAACGATAGTATGGCCGGCATTGGCCCCGCCGGAAAAACGAACGATAATCTGGGCCTCGTTGGCCAGATAATCAACAATTTTGCCTTTTCCCTCATCACCCCATTGGGCGCCGATAACAACCACATTCATGGGCTTAGGGTAGCATAAGGGCCGGTCCCTACGCTAGGGGGCTGAAAAATTCCTTAAGGTCGATATATGCCATTTTGTCCCTATGCCCATTTTTACCGGAACTTAAAATCCACCAGTAATAGCCCAATAACAGCTTCACCATGCTTTCATACGAAGTTTCATTTGATATACTTGCCCTTTCATTGACAAATTAGGTCCTAAGTTAGATGATTATACTATAAATGATATTCTTTGGAGGAATTACATGAAAAAAAACAAGGTTTTCCGGTATTTGCTGTCAGCCCTTATGGCGGCGGCCCTGTTCGGCGGTTGTGCGAAGAAGAATGCCGTCCCATCGGTCTATCTGCTCAATTTCAAGGCGGAAATCCAGGCTCAATGGGAAGAGGTGGCCGCCCAGTTTACCCAGGAAACCGGTATTCCCATGAAGGTGGTTACCGCCGCAAGCGGAGGCTACGAACAGACCCTGCGTTCGGAAATTGCCAAATCCGCCCCCCCGACGGTGTTCAATATCAATGGTCCCGTGGGGTATAAAACCTGGGCCAGCTACTGCGCGGATCTTAAGGATACCCAGCTCTACAGCTGGCTTCTGGACAAGAGTATGGCGATCAATTCCGGCAGCGGGGTCTACGGTATCCCCTATGCGGTGGAAACCTACGGCATCATCTACAACGACGCCATTATGCGGAAGTACTTCGCCCTGCCCAATAAGGCGGTGAATATCGCCGGTGTGGGGGATATTAAAAACTTTGCCACCCTCAAGGCGGTGGTAGAGGATATGACGAAAAACAAGGCTGCCCTGGGTATCGGCGGGGTTTTTGCCTCTACCTCCTTCAGCCCCGGTGAAGACTGGCGCTGGCAGACCCACTTGGCTAACCTGCCTATCTACTATGAATATCAGGCCAAGAACGTGGGGGACCTCGAAAAAATCGAACTAACCTATACGAAAAACTATCAGAACATTTTCGACCTCTATATCAACAATTCCATAACGGACCGCAAAATGATTGGCTCCAAGACCGTGGGAGATTCCATGTCGGAGTTTGCCCTGGGGCAGGTGGCTATGGTACAGAACGGTAACTGGGGTTGGAGTCAGATCGCTGGTGAATCGGGGAATGTGGTAAAACCGGAGGATGTTAAGTTCCTGCCCATCTATACCGGTGTAAATGGGGAAGAGACCCAGGGGCTTTGTACGGGTACGGAAAATTTCATCTGCGTAAACGCCCGGGCCCCCGCGGCGGATCAGGAAGCTTCCCTCAAACTGCTGGAATGGCTCTTTAATACTCCGGCGGGGAAAAAGAACGTCATTGAAAAGCTGGGGTTCGTGGCGCCCTTCAGCACCTTTGGTCCGCAGGAACGGCCTGAAGACCCGTTGGTTAAGGAAATGTTCCGGTACCTGGATGATTCCGGCCTGAACTCCGTGGCCTGGAACTTTCCCACCTTCCCCAGTCAGGAATTCAAAAACGAGCTGGGGGCAGCTTTGTATCAATATGCCCTAGGTAACAAGTCCTGGGACGACCTTACCAAGGAAACGGTCACGAGCTGGGCTACGGAAAAAGCGGCTATTCAATAACGGTTTCTTCACCGGAGAAATACCGGCGGGGCAGAATTCCTGCTCTGCCGGTTCATTTTCGGATTTTAAAAGGAGCGTGTATGGAGAAATCACTTAAAAAGTATTTTCTATTCTTTGTGGGTCCCACGCTGATAGCATTTCTAATCGCCTTTGTGATTCCCTTTATTGCGGGGATCATCCTTTCCTTTGCCCGCTTTACCACCATGACCGATATAAGCTGGGTGGGGTTCAGTAATTATGTCCGGGCTTTTTCCAATAGTGATTTTGTAAATGCCCTGAAATTCTCGGCCCTGTTTACCGTTGTTTCGGTTATCATCATCAACGTTGCCGCCTTTTCCCTGGCCCTGCTGCTTACCCGGGGGATCATGGGTACCAATATTTTCCGTACCATGATCTTCATGCCCAACCTTATCGGCGGTATCGTACTGGGGTATATCTGGCAGTTTATCATCAACGGATTCCTCAGCATCTTTGGGGTGACTATCACGGTGGACGCCAAGTACGGTTTCTGGGGTCTGGTAATCCTGAGCAATTGGCAGTTCATCGGCTATATGATGATCATCTTTATTGCGGGGATACAGAATATACCCGGGGATATTATGGAGGCCGCCACCATCGATGGGGCTGGTCCCTTTACGGTGCTGCGGAAGATCACCATACCCCTGGTGATGCCCTCCATAACTATCACCCTCTTTATGACCATTGCCAATTCCTTTAAGATGTTCGACCAGAACCTGGCGCTTACCGCTGGTGCGCCGGGTAAGGAAACCGCCATGGTGGCCCTGGATATTTACAATACCTTCTACAGCCGTGTCGGCTGGGAAGGGGTCGGCCAGGCTAAGGCGCTGATGTTCTTCCTGGTGGTGGTGGTTATCACCCTGGTACAGCTTACCATTACCCGGCGTAAGGAGATAACCAATTGAGTGATATCCAACAACAGGGGAAACCCCTAACCCTCGGCGGACTGGTAATAATTCTGTCTCTCCTTATTATTTCCCTGCTCTTCATAGCGCCAATCCTGTTAGTATTCCTCAACTCCTTTAAGGGAAAACTCTTCGTCATCAATACCCCCTTTGCATTCCCCAACGATGAAAGCTTTACGGGAATCAACAATTATGTCAGCGGAATTGCCGCCACGGGATTTTTCAGCGCCTTCGGCTGGTCACTTTTCATCACCGTGTTTTCCGTGGCAATCATCGTGCTTTTTACTTCCATGACCGCCTGGTATATCACCCGAAGTACCGGCCGCTTCTGCAAGGGCCTCTACTATGCCTTTGTATTTGCCATGATTGTTCCCTTCCAGATGGTAATGTTCCCCCTGACCAAGGTTGCGAATTTCCTCCACCTGGACAATCCCTTGGGTATTCTGGTGCTCTACCTTGGCTTCGGATCGGCCCAGTCGGTGTTTCTCTTCAGCGGCTTTGTTAAGTCCGTCCCCATTGCTGTGGAAGAAGCGGCGACTATTGATGGCTGTACCCCCATACGCGCCTACTTCTCGGTGATCTTTCCCATGCTGGCCCCCATTGCTGTAACCGTGGCGATCCTCAACGCCATGTGGGTATGGAACGACTTCCTCCTGCCCAACCTGGTAATCGGTTCGGAATACCGGACCATACCGGTGGCGGTACAATACCTGCGGGGCGGTTATGGTTCCATCGATTGGGGCTATATGATGGCCATGATAGGTCTGGCGGTTATCCCGATTATTATCTTCTACTTTGTATGCCAGAAACACATCATCCAGGGCGTTACCGCGGGATCGGTGAAGGGTTAGGGCCATGTCCGAAAGATCCGCAGGAATACTGCTGGCTGTAAGTAGTCTGCCCTCCCATTACGGTATTGGAACCTTTGGGGAAGCCGCCCGGCGGTGGATAGATTTTCTGAAAGAGGCCGGGCAGAAATACTGGCAGATCCTGCCCCTGGGGCCTACCGGCTGGGGGGATAGTCCCTATCAGAGTTTCTCCGCCTTTGCCATAAGCCCCTACTCCATTGATCCGGATATACTTCGGGACCAGGGGCTTCTTACCCGGGAAGAACTTGAAGCCGTTCCCTGGGGTATTAAACCAAATCGGGTCTACTATTCCACGCTGTATGCGCATCGGGGAAAACTATTACGCAGGGCATTCGCCCGGTTCAAGGATAATCCTTCCGCCCATGGCGAAAATGCCTTTCAGGGATTTCGGGGGAAAAACGCCGCGTGGCTTAATGACTACAGTCTCTTCATGGCCTTAAAACGGCATAATAAGGGTGCGTCCTGGCTTGAATGGGAGGAGAAGCTCCGTTTCCGCGAAGAGAAAACCCTGGTCAAATATCAAGAAAAGCTGGCGGAGGATATTGAATACCATTCCTGGGTACAATTTCAGGCCCATACCCAGTGGGAAGACATCAAGGCCTATGCGAACAGTAACGGTGTTTCGATTATTGGCGATATCCCCATCTACGTTGCCTTGGACAGCGCCGATACCTGGTCGAACAGCGGGCTGTTTCAGTTGGACGATCAGCGCAGACCAATCCGGGTGGCGGGCTGCCCGCCGGATCCTTTTGCCGCGGGGGGACAGCTCTGGGGGAATCCCCTCTACCGCTGGGATGTTCTGGAACAGAGCGGCTATGGGTGGTGGATCTTCCGACTGCGGACCTGTATGCAGCTTTACGATGTAACCCGGATCGACCATTTCCGGGGCTTTGAAAGCTACTATTCCATCCCTGCGGCGGACAAAGATGCCAGCAGGGGTGAATGGGTTAAAGGCCCGGGGCTCAGTTTTATTAATACAATAAACCGTGAGCTGCCCGGGGCCAACATCATTGCTGAGGACCTTGGCTACCTTACCACGGAAGTACGGGAACTTTTGCGGGCATCGGGATATCCGGGCATGAAGGTACTGCAGTTTGCCTTTGATTCCCGGGAATCCAGCGACTATATGCCCCACACCTTTGAACGGCACTGTGTGGTATATACCGGCACCCACGACAATCCCACCAGCCTGGGCTGGTTTAAGACCGCCCGCTTTGAGGATGTGGTACTTGCAAGGGAGTACCTAGGCCTCCGGGACATACGGGAGGGCCACTGGGCTTTTATCCGTTCCGCCCTTTCAAGCGTCGCCGATCTCGCCATCATCCCCATGCAGGATTACCTGGGCCTGGGAACCACCGGCCGGATGAACACCCCCTCCACCACCGGGGGCAACAACTGGCGTTGGCGTATGCACGGTGAGGCGCTACAGGGTGAACTGGCGAAGAAGATTGAACACTTAACCCATATCTACGGGCGCTAGGTTTCCAACAGTATTCTATCGGTATCAAGCTCCTCATGGACCGCTTCCTTGTAACGTTCAAGCAGACCCTGGGCGCTAAGCGTATGCCGCTCATCCCCGGAAATATCCATCACAATCTTACCCTTATGCATCATTACGGTACGCGTTCCAAGTTCCAGGGCCTGGGAAATACTATGGGTGATCATCAGTGTAGTAATATTGTGTGTTTTCGTAATTTCCGCGGTAAGATCGATAACCTTTTTGGCGCTCACCGGATCGAGGGCCGCGGTATGCTCGTCAAGCAGGAGCAGTTTCGGCGGTACGAGGGTTGCCAGTAAAAGAGTCAGCGCCTGCCGCTGTCCGCCGGAAAGCAGGCTGGCTGGGGTTTTCAGGCGGCTTTCAAGCCCCATATCAAGCCGGGACACAACATCCGCAAAATAACTGCGGTCCTTTGCACGGAGCGCCCGCGAAAGGGCAAATCGCCTGCTTACCTTTGAATATACCAGCGCAAGGTTTTCTTCAATAGTAAAATCCGGCGCAGTACCCGTGTGGGGGTCCTGGAACAGCCGTCCTATATCCCGGGCGCGCTTGAACTCCTTTTTGTTGGTGATATCCTCACCGTCAAGGATGATGGAACCCCCATCCAATGGGATGTTTCCCCCGATTACATTAAACAGCGTCGATTTCCCCGCGCCGTTTGAGCCGATTATTGTTACAAACTCCCCGGCGCTAAGCTCAAGGTTTAACCCGCGCAGAACGGCATTTTCGTTAGGTGTACCGGCTTCAAAGGTTTTATACGCGCCTTGAACACTAAGCATGTTCACCCCCCTGTACAGAGGCTTGCTGCACACGCTTATTGCGGGTACGGAAAAGCCGCCTGAGCTGCGGAGCGGCAAGGGCTATGGTCACAATTACTGCGGATAAGAACCGGAGCATATAGGCGGGGAAAAAATTCAGCCACAACACAAGGGCTATCAAAAGACGGTAAATCACCGCGCCGGCGGCGGCGGCAACAAGCCCGCCGCTCAAGGAACGCAGCCGAAACAACGTTTCTCCGATGATCACCGAGGCAAGCCCGATGATAACGATACCCGTACCGGCGTTAATGTCCGCGTAGCCCTGGTACTGCGCAAGGAAAGCCCCGGACAGGCCGATAAACCCGTTGGCAAGGGCAATTGCCGCGATACGCATGGTATCGGCGTTAATCGAGGAGGCGCGTACCATTTTTTCGTTGCTGCCGGTGGCGCGGATACGCAGGCCCACTGCGGTCTTAAAAAACCATGCCAGTACCGCGATAGACGTCAGGCATATCGCCAGGGTAATCCCCAGGCGGACAAACTGTTTCGCACCCGGCGGAAAGCTTTGTTGTACAAGAGAAAAAAGCGTCCCATGGCCAAGCAATGAAATATTCGGCGTCCCCTGCATCACCAAAAGATTGATACTGTACAGGCCGGTCATGGTTAGTATGCCGGAAAGGATGGGGTGGATGCCCGCCTTTGTCTGCAAAAGCCCGGTAACAATGCCTGCAGCGGCGCCGAACAGGAGCCCCGCGAACAGCCCCAAAAACGGATGCCCCGCCACGGCGCACACCGCCGAAACGCTCATACCAAGGGTAAAACTCCCGTCCGCCGTCAGGTCCGGTGTATTCATCACCCGGAAGGCGATAAACACACCGAGCGCCAAAAGGGAGTAGATACACCCAAGCTGCAAAGAACCAAGGATGTTCATGCTTAATTCCCAATCAATGTTGCGGAAGCAAATTCAGCCGGGATTGTAACACCGATTGTATCCGCCGTCTTCTTGTTAATAATAGTATAAAGCGTATCAAAGGTGACTGCCGGCATGTCCGCAATCGCCGTCCCTTCCAAATACTGGATCACCATATCTGCGGAGCGTGCGCCGATAAGGGCGTCGCTGATTCCCACCGTGGCAAGAGCGCCGCTGTTTACGTGGGCAAGCGCTGTCCCGTACACCGGAATCTTCCGGCCATTCGCCGCTTCAACAACCTGGGGCATGGCGGAAACTACCATTGAATCATTGGGAATAAAAAAGGCGTCAATCCTGGGCGCAAGGGCTTCCGCCGCCTGCTGTACCTCCGACGAATTGGTTACCATGATTTCCTGATATGCGACACCCGTAGATTCAAGATACTCCTTCGCCTTGTTGACCGTTGAAACCGCGTTCACCTCACCAAAATTGTAAATCATGCCATAGCGTTTAATACCGGGGCTCAGTTTATCCGCAAGCTTAAAAAGTTCACTCACCGGAATAAAGTTTGATGTCCCCGTGGCATTTTTGTCAGGTTTTGCCATGGACGTAAGAACACCCGCCGCAACCGGATCGGCCACCGAAATAAAGATATTCGGAATACCGCTTTCCAGATTAACAAAGGCCTGGGTCGCCGGCGTTGCCAGGGTTACCACCACATCGTACTTCCCATTCCCCATTTCCTGGCAAATGGTGTTCAGCGTACCGGTATCGCCCTGGGCATCCTTATAATTGATCGTAAGCCGGTCCTCGCCATACCCCCGCTCCGCCATACGCGCGTAAAACCCGTCGCGCATCTCTTTGAAGGTAACGTTGTCGATAAGCTGGATAAACCCGATAGAATACCGCTTCGCGGCAACAGCCCCCGGCGCAGCCCCGTCCTTTTTCGCACAACCGCCCAATACCATACCCGCCAGCAAGATGCCACAAACTAACCTATAAACCGCTTTCATAAGATACTCCTATAATAATCTTTTTACGTTACTATACATAGAAACAATATACCAAAAATATACTCCTGTCAAGCGCCATTTTGCTGCCCTCAGGAATTCAAGCACGGACCTCACGGACTAATTAATGAACGATTTTTACTATATTTTGCCCCGACTTCATACAGCGTATACAATTTTATTAGACGAAGTACCACTGTACTTTATTCATTGAATTTTTCCATCTATGATCTTTTTATATAATATTTCTTCCAAATCTCTCCTTCCATCAATTACTGAAATAATATTTATGGTATCTTTTCCAATTTTGTAATATACTATCCAATGTTCTATTGCTATTTGTAAATATTCATTTATTCCCATATCTTTTAACAATGATACTGGCCTTCCAATTCTTGGCATATCCTTTAATTTTTTAACTTGGAAATTTATTTTTGTAGATATTTTTCGTGCAACGTTTATGCCTACATTATATTTATACCATGAGATAATTTCAATTAATTCCTCCCCTGCGTCTTTTGACCAGCTGATTTTATATTTCATTTTTTCAGCCTAATATTTTTTCTATTTTTTTGTCCATTTCTTCTTCAGTAAATGTTCTTCCATTTTTTATATCATTTTCACCAATAGATAATATTTTCAGTAAATTCAAAGCATCCATTATATTTTGATAATGATTTACATTCATCAACACAGCCTGCGCCTCTCCGTTTTGAGTTATAACCACAGGGCTATTCTTTTCTTTCAATTGCTTAAAAACATCAGCCGTATGTGCTTTAACGTAAGATATTGGTCTAATATCCTTGACTAAATTTATCATTCTTTACCACCTATACTTTATATGGTACCATATTTAGTTTATCTTGTCAAAATTCTTGGCGATATTTCGTCTAAATTATTCTTATTTAAACCCGGCTATAGTTCGGCGCTTCCTGGGTGATAGTCACATCGTGGGCGTGGCTTTCCTTCAACCCCGCGGAGGTGATCCGTATGAAATTACGGTATGTCTTAAGATCCTCAATGGTCTTGCACCCGCAGTAACCCATGCCCTTGCGGAGGCCGGACACCAGCTGATGAAGGTAACTCCGCATTTCTCCCTTATAGGGAACCCGGCCTTCAATGCCCTCGGGTACCGGTGTTTCATCCTTGGTTATCTGATACCGGTCGCCGGAACCATCGCTGATGGCGCCTAGGCTGCCCATGCCCCGGTATTCCTTGTAGATCCTGCCGTCATAGATAATCTCACTGCCCGGCGCTTCCTTGAGCCCCGCAAAAAGGTTCCCTACCATCACCACACTGGCCCCGGCGCCGATAGCTTTGGTGATATCGCCGGAAAACTTAATCCCCCCATCGGCAATAACCGGTATGCCGTGTTTCGCCCCCTCTTCGGCGCAGTCCCAAACCGCGGTGAACTGGGGCACCCCCACGCCGGCCACAACCCGGGTGGTACAGATCGAGCCCGGGCCTATCCCCACCTTTACGGCGTCCGCTCCGGCCTCAATAAGCCTGCGGGTACCTTCTTTGGAAGCCACATTCCCGCCCACAACCGGGATGCCGAACTGTTCTTTTATACCCCGTACCGCATCCATAACGTTCTTCGAATCCCCGTGAGCAGTATCCAGAACCACAAAATCTACCTTGGCGTTTTTGAGGAGGGGCATACGTACCGGATAATCCATAGGGGAAACCGCCGCTCCCACGATGAGCCGCCCTCCCTTATCGGTGGCCGCCTTGGGGTAACGGGCGTGCTTCTCCATATCCTTAACGGTGATTAGCCCTGTAAGCAGTCCCTTGGCGTCAACCACGGGCAGCTTTTCAATCCTATGCTTATCAAACTTATCTCGGGCGCTGGAAACCGTGGGGGTCCCCTGCTCCGTTACCGGATCCCTGGTCATTACATCCGCCACCGCCTGGGTATCATCCTGGCAGAACCGAAGGTCCCGGTTGGTGATAATCCCCACCAGCTGCCCCTCCTGGTTCAGTACCGGCATCCCGGAAACCCGGAACTTATCCCGCAGGATCTTTACATCCCGGATCAGGGCATTTTCCAGCACCGTAACCGGGGAATCGATAATCCAGTTGAGGTAGCGTTTTACCTTGGACACCTGCTGAGCCTGTTCCTCGGGGTTCAGATTTCGGTGTATCACCCCGGCGCCCCCTTCCAGGGCAATGGCAATGGCCAGCTTTTCTTCGGTCACCGTATCCATGGCCGAAGAAATGATGGGTACATTCAGGTCCACACCGGCGCATAGGGTGGTACGCACATCGCAATCCTTAGGCAGGATATCCGAGTACCCCGGAAAGAGCAGGACATCATCGTAGGATAGGGCTTCTACAAACATAGCTATAATCTCCCAAAAATAGTATTACTAATTGATCATTAATTGCCTGTATTTTGCGGCTAAGGTTTTTGCCTTCTTTACCGCAAGACCGCAGTACCGTTCGGGCTTTTCAAAAAACGACAGGGCATCGGAAGCGGACGCCACAAGCCCCAGTTCCGCCATTTTGCCGCCAATCCGGGAAAGGACATCCCCCTCCTTTGTCAGGGCCGCAGCAAAACTAATGTTCTCTTTTTCCGCTGTCAGGGTGATCTTCCGTATCACCTCGTGGGCGTCGGAAACGCCGGTCTCCGCAAGAAGTATGTAGGCCGGTTCCGCGAGAACCCCGCCGGGAATGCCGGTCTCGCCCCGCAGGTTGCGGAGCAGCCGTTCCCGGTCCGCCCCCAGGCCTTGGATAACCGAGGCCATGCGGCTCACCGCCAGACAGAACCCCGCGGCATAGTCCGCTATAAAACGCTGGCTCGCCGAGTTGGACAGGTCCCGCTGGTGTTCGCTTATCTGGTCCATAAAGAAGGTTGTAACCCGGGGCATAAAAGCCTTCCAGAGGCTCTTAACGTGTTCCGAGTTCCAGGGATTCCGCTTCTGAGGCATGGTGGAAGACCCCACCTGGTCGGCGGAAAAGCCTTCCCGGAGTTCCCCTATTTCGCTTCGCTGAAGGTTCCGAAGGTCGTCCGCCAGATTGGCGATAATTCCAAAGGCAACGTTGTATTCCAGGAGGAGCCGCAAAAGATATTCGGGCTCCACAAGCTGGGTAGCATGTTCAGAAGCTTCAAGCCCCAGACCGGCCAGGTAGAGCCGCTCCAGTTCCTCCGGATCCCGGACGATCATGCTGGTGGCATTGTAGGCCCCCACGGCACCCGCAAGTTTTCCCTTAAGCTGCCCCGAAAGGCGCTGTATTTCCAGGATCGACTTCCCCAGCCGGGATACGTATTCCGCAAAGGCAAAGCCCAGGGTGATAGGTACCGCATGCTGGCCGTGGGTACGCCCTACCTGGGGAGTTTCCGCCTCGCGCTCCGTAAAGTCGCAGAGCAGGAGTTCCAGTTTTTTTAACAGGGGGAGCGCCACTTCCCGGGTAACCCCGGTCATTCGATAAGAAAGGGCGGTGTCCAAAATATCCACACTGGTGGCGCCCAAATGCACCAGGGGCGCGGTTTCGGGGGGAACCTTGGTTTTAAGGACATTCACCAATGCCCGGATATTATGCTTTGTTTTTTCTTCTTCGGCGTAGACCTCCGCCGGATCGATCTTCGCCCCAGCCGCTTCCAGGGAAGCTTTCAGGGCCGGCGTCAGACTGCCCCGGACGCTCAGGTGGGCAATAACCAGGGCTATCTCCGCCTTCACGCAGGAGGCTATCGATGCTTCCTCGGAAATCCAGGCGCTGAGGGAATCAAACAGATCTTTTTCAGAAATAGAATAACGATGATCTATCGGTGAAATGTTTTGGAAAATATTACGGGCTTCCATACCAGACTATGGCACATAACAAAATTTATGTCCACTCCCCGTGAAATTGCTTAGAACCCCAGCTTCACATTCAGGGACAGTCCGGACAACAGGATACTGCGTACCAACTGGTCCGAAGCGCCACCGCCGGTACCACCGCCACCGGTGTCTTCCTCACCGAAGAATTGTTCATAGCCCCAGGGGATCGCAAATAATTTACTAAGGTTAATGGCAAGGTATTTTCCCTGGCCTATGCGCAGAGCGGGAAGCCCCGCATCAAGCAGCAGAAAGGCGGCCCCCAGTCCTTCAAATCGGAGGGGGGTTAGGTTTTCGCTGCCCTCAGCGCCGCCGAAGAGAACCGCCTTTTTATACTTGACCTTGGCGGAGACTTCCCCGCTGAATCCGTGGACCGCCCCCAGAACCGCACGATACTGAAAGATCCTGCGGCGATAGTTTATATCAAGGGCGGCATACGCAAGGTGGGCGCTCAGGTCCGCATCTATATTGTAGAAACGGTAAGGGAAAAAAGAATAATGCTGGTTTACTGCGGTAACAGCGCCCTCAAGCTTCCCATCAGCGTAGAACCAGCCAAGGGTTCCCGCAAAAGCAAAGGGGGTTCTATCCAAGGAAAATTTGTAGAAAAGGGTAAAACAATCCAGCCTGGCATCCAAAAGACGCTCATCAAGGTGATTGAGAATGGCGGGCTCTGCAAAAAGATAGTTGAAATTCAGGGTATGCTGCTTGGTATACCCCAGGGATAATCCCAGGCTATGCAGGTCCGGAAGATCCGGTTTGCCAAAAAACCAGTAGAAACTGCCATTATCCCAGGAACCAAAACCATAAAGGTAGGAAGGCTCAATAGTAAAATAACCGGCATACGCGGGAACAGCCAGGCGGAAATAGCCCACTTCCCCCCCATCGTTGTAAATTTCCATGCCGCCGGTAATGACATCAATGCGGGAATGTTGAAAAAACCCACCGTCCAAACGGAAACCTACCGGTTTTGTATCCACACCGCCGTGGAAGCCAAGGCCCCAACCATTCAGATCCGCCCAGGGTAGGGTAGAATGAAGTCCCGCCGCAGTAAGAGCGGTATAAAAGGGGATCTTGCCGCCGTATCGGTATGAAAACCCGCCCTGCCAATATCCGGATGCGCCGTCCTCTTCAACCCAGAGGGTACCGGTAGAACCGCTAAGGGAAAATCGTTCCCCGTCGGCGCAGAGAGGAAAACTGCAAAATAATAAAAGAAGCCCCAGCGCAATGGCCGGGGCTTCCTTACGGTCAAACATACCCGGAAATTTTACTTATGATAGAGTCCATAGACTAATGCTCCAAGGTCCGGCGACAATGAAGCTTGTATCCACGGGTCTGTTGAGAAACCTAATCCCGTAACAAGCTCATTGAGCGGCGCGAGATTAAGCTCAATTCCAACGATATCAAAAGTTTCGATTGTGGCGGCATCGGTGATTTTACTCCAGTCCTCACCACTTTCATAATTTAGTCCATAAAATACCGGCGCAATTTTGTTTCCCGTACCTTCGGTAGTTATCAGATTGTTCACAGATAACTGTCCGGCGGTAAAGAATTTCCCAAAATTGACGGTAAGCGGCTTGTCCAGAGCAGCCCAGGTTCCTCCGCTGGAGGGCAGTTGGTTAGGAACACCGAATGTACTTCCAGCCGTTATGGCGGCCTTTAATTCGGTTAAGCCTTCTTTTATCCAGCTATTTGCGGTTATCTGGTCCTTCACACCCGGGGGAATTACGGTCGAACCGGCAAGATGATCATAGGCGTTGATAGTGGCCTCAATAGCCGCAAGATAATCCGCTTTAGCGCTCACCAGCTTGGCTGCCGCATTGGACCGGGCTTTCAAGAAATTGTTTCTCAGAGGAAGATCGCCGTTGCTTATTGCCTGCAGATTTTCTATCCCACCTTCAAATCCGGCGGCCCAATCAAACTTCAGGAAATTAAGATTGGTATTCCAGTCATAGGAAGTAACCCATTCCAGGGTGCCCTTAACCAGCCGCAGAGCTCCTACCAGAAGATCAAGTTCCACCTTGCCTACGCTTACACCGCCTTCCAGGAGATCCCCTAAACCAAACCCGTCTATAAGGGTCTGGTCTAAGGCAACGGCATCATCATAACTCAGTTTTGCCACACGGCTGACCACCTCGTTGAAGTTAGAACCGAATACGGTGTCGATTACTTCATCCAGAAGGGTATTGAGCCCATTGGTATTTTTGTCCAAAAGATTGGCGAAAAGAAGCGTGGTCCAGGTACTCGTACTCTGCAGCCCCTTGCTGGTCAAACTTTCCGTGTAGGCTGTGTACCCCGTAACCCATGTGGGAACTGATAGTTCCGGCTGCCGGGAAATCTCAGTTTGGTAGATTCCCGCTTTATCAATAAGCGTGTAGGAGTACGACCAAGTTTGGGCATAATAACCATCATGAGGAAAAGTATACGTGCTGCCATAATAAGATACCGAATCTTTCGCATACCAATCATACCAGTAACCATCCAACTGAATGGACTTGATATTTCCTTCTCCTTCGCCATCTCCAATATCATTGGTATCATAAACTGGGGTTGTAGGACCAGCGATATAAATTAGAGCAGAACTTGACTCATAATACCCTGATTTATTAACATCAGTATATCCAGTCCCAGTCCAGAACTTATCCTCACCCTTTTCATACCAATAGGCCCAATGGTTAGTGCCTTCTACAGTCCACTGGTAGTACCCTTGTATCCACTCCTCGGTATACGGCTTCATCCAGTCGCTGGTAAGCAGTTTCCCCAATTGGTTGGGATAACCCTTCACGCCAAGGCGGTTTTTAAACAGGTTTTGAGTCTTTGTATCCGTGGCTATGGACGCAAGTTTTGCCAAGGATGAATAGACTATGGCCGCAGGGTCTTTATTATCCGTTTTATAGGCCTCTTCATAATATTTTATGGCATTATCATAGTCCCCGGCGATCAAAAATTTTGACCCGGCGGTGATATTTTCTGCAACCGAGGCATTTTTTGGCGGCTCAGGCGATACATCCGTCTTAGCAGGGATCTCCAATACTCCAGTGCTTTCTTTCAGGTCAGGAGCACCCGCAGTCCCTGTATTTATAATAACGGCTATTGTATAGGTATACTCTGTGCCCGGCGACACATCGCTATCGGTAAAACTCGTCGTACCGGCAGGGACTTTAGCAACAAAGATTGTTTTACCGCCTCCCACACGATAGATATTATATCCTTCCACACTCCCTGTACCTGCCGAGATAGTTGGCGTGGACCATTCAATGGTAACGCTGTTAAAAGCTGCTTCCGGATCGTAATCCGCCGGAGTCTCAAACGAATCTAAACTTACCCCATCCGCCTTGTCTATGGACAGAAGTTTTTCGTTGTGTTTTTTCGCCCTGGAGCCCTCTTTTCCGTAGACATCGACAGCGGCTACAGCATAATAATATGTTGTCCCAGGCCCTACACTGGTATCGGAATAGGCGAGATCGCTTTTTCCCAACACGTCATACACTGAAGCATCATCAGTCTCATCGGTGCCGACGGTTCGGTAAATGTTATAGCTTTCGGCGTCCTCTACCGCGTCCCAGGTAACCTCTATTTCATAGGCTGAAATAGCCGTCACCACTAAGTTTTTAGGCTTACTCAGCACGCTTGAGCTGTCGTCGCCGCCGCACCCAAGAATCACAAGACTCAACGCTAACACCGTTAGGCCGAGAAAGACATTCATTTTCGTTTTCATAGAACCTCCCTAATGGATTATTAAAATACTAGAAATTCGTATAATTTTATCATAGATTCAAATATATGACAATACCTTCATTGTTAATTTATGGTATTTGGACCTAATTCTGCAAATAATCAAGCTTTATTCATAATCCATGGTGCGTTTGTTGGTCACACGGTTAAATCCGCAAGCTTCGCCGCAACAAACTCCAGCAAATCCCCGGGTTTCAGAAGAACCTGGCAGCCCCGGGCCCCTGCGCTGACCCCAATGGTGTCAAACAGTTCCGCCGTTTCATCAATATAGGTAGGGAACTGCTTTTTCATACCCATGGGGGAACAGCCGCCCCGGATATAACCGGTAAGGGCGGGAAGGTTTTTTACGGGAATCAGGTCGACCTTCTTTTCACCGCATATCCGGGCGGCTTTTTTTAGGTCCAATTCTTCCGCAACCGGGATACAACAGACGATATACTCACCGGAACTGCCCTGCAGTACCAGGGTTTTAAAAACCTGCTCCGCCGGAATACCCGTAAGCTCCGCAGCATGGACGCCGGACAGATCCTTTTCATCAACCTCGTACTCTACACTTGTATAGGAAATTCCCACCGCATCTAAAAGACGGTGGACATTGGTCTTTTGCATTTTCCTGTTATATATCCTTTTGGCAGGACTATACCATGATTGGATATCTCTTTTTATCTCCGTTTAGGCAAAAATTTCAACAAAAAATGCAACTTTTTCTTATTTATCCGAGTAAATATATAGAACTAATATTATATGAAAACAAAAGGAGTTTTAGATGAAAAAAAGCAACATCACAATCTGGTTAAGTTTTGCCCTGGCTTTTGCGGTCCTCTCAGGATGCGCTACCACCGGGGGCGACCATACCGCAGCCCAGGACGATGGGCTCAGTGGGAAAAGCTGGAAATCCGGCCCCGACGACCACCATATGTGGAATGTATGGACCTTCAACAAGGATGGAACGTTCCGGGGGACCCATTACCACAGCGCGGACAATAGTGTTGATCTTGGCGTTTATACCTATCACATCAAAGATACGGCTTTTACCATTACGGCGCCGGACAAATCGGTAAGCGAATATACCCTTGAGTTTATCAACCATGACCGTCCCGCATTTGTTCTGAAAGAGATTACCGGAGGGAAACCCCTTCCCCATGGCGGTAATGACACCTATACCCAGCTGCATGGGGATGAACTTGCCCAACTAAACCAGGACGGCAGTGCAGAGCATAGCGCGCCCCAGGGACACAGCGAAGAAGCTGTGGAACATCACGAAAATTAGAATTTAAAGGGTATCCATGAAAAAGGCCGCTCTTTACAGCCTGGTAATTATCGTATCCGGCCTTGTGGTCCTTAGCTGCGCCACCGCCGGTCATGGGAATTCCGTCCGGGATGCATATGTCCCGGCGGAAAACCCCCTTATTGGAGAGTGGCAGGAGGAGGAATATGCCTACTCCTTCCGGCCCGACGGAACCTTTACGGCGCGCCAGGATGGGGAAAAGGGGAATAAAAACGACGCCTACCTTATCCGGGGAAATACGCTTATCACCCTGGCCGCCGGGACAGATACCCCGGACAAGTACATCGTTACGGGTACGGACCATAATGTCATTGAACTTGTAAAAGAAGGTGTCCCGGCGGTGTATACCCGAGTTGTTCATGGAAACAGGGAGGAAGCTCCCGAGAAGGATGGACACCACAATCGTACCGTCAGAGCCGACGCCTTCAGCGGTAAAAACTGGAATGCCCCCCATATTAACAATATGCATGACCGTTGGGAGTTTCGTGATGACGGGACCTTCCATTTTTGGCATATCCACGAAGGCCGGCCCCTTGACCGGGGGGATTACAGTTACCTTATCAGCGGCAATGTTTTTCTTGCCCTGAAGGAAGACCTGAAAACCCTGGTTGTATATACCTTCAAGTTTACCGGGGAAGAAACCTTTACCGTAAGCCCGGTAATTCCCCCCGGCGGAAGGGATATCCCCTTTATCTATGATAACAAGACCCAGCCTTAGGAGGTATAATGAAAAAAGCAGCGTTTATGTTTTTAATTACGATATGCGTAGTATTCTCCGGTTTTGCCAACGGTGGGCGTGATCCCGCCGCCCCCTTCAATGATCACGACATTGAGGCGGTACACCGGATCCACTACAATGGAGAGGTCCGCATCGGTATTCCGGACGATGAGCCGCCCATCGCTTATACCGATGCCAATGGGCTCTACCAGGGTTACGACGCCTATTTTGCCAAACGCATAGGCAAAGAACTACTGGACAAGGAAAGCCTCATCCGCTTTGTCCCGGTAGAGGCGGCTAGGCGGGCAGAATATCTTGACAACGGCCGGGTTGATTTTATCATCGCCAACTTTGCGGTAAGCCCGGAAAATGCAGCGGCGGTGGACTTCGCCCTGCCCTACAGAAGGGCTGCCACAGGAATTGTCTCCCCGGATTCCGCTTCTGTCACGGAACTTGCCCAGCTTGAAGGGAAAACCCTTATCCTTGTACGGGGAACTCCGGAGGAACTCTGGGTTGGGGAACAGTATCCTCACATAAACCTGCTGCAATTTGACCGCTTTACCGAGGCCGCCAGCGCGCTGTTGGATGGGCGCGGCGCAGCGCTGATCCACGACAGCGCAGTAGTTCTGGCATGGACAAAGGAACATCGTGGGTATTCGGCAGCCGTGGAAAGCGCCGGACCGGTTTACACCATAGCCCCCGCAGTACGGAAGGGCAACGACGGCCTCATCCTCTGGCTGAACGATGTAATAAGCCGCCGGGTGGAGGCGGATTTTTTCCATAAGGCCTATGAAGCGACCCTGCGGCCGGTTTACGGCGCCGCGGGTAATCCCGAAACGGTGGTGATTGAGCGGGGTATTATACAGCCGGATAGAAACCAACCCTACCAATACTAAAGCTTCCTTATAAACATTAGCTTTCATCCTCTTGATTGAAAGCTGTTTGTTCCAGCAGTTTATCAAAGTCCGACGTGAACAGCCTGTCCTGCACAATACGGTACTTTTCATATTCAGTTTCCGCGTGAAGTTTTGCTTGCTCGTGCGATATGTGTCCTGCATCTGTCAAAATTTTGTTGCCGTTGAATTCCAAAAATCCGTCAAGCCGCTTAGCCCAATCATTCATTGACATAGGAATTTTTCGTTCGGCTTGTAGTTCCGCAAAATCCAAATAAACGGAAACAATACGCTCAAGATAGTTCATTTCCTGTTCGTTCAGGTAATTTTTTGCGATTACAACATCCGCCTTAATTATCTTGCCGGTGGGCGCCGTTTCCCACGTTGTAAGCCCCATAAATTCCTTTTCAGCATCTGCTCTTTCGACAATGAGTTCTGCCGCAGTATGCCTGTGAACAGCGTAATGCAGTTTATTTTGCACCAGCTTAAAAAATTCTCCTGTCGCTCTTGCGTCTTTATCATAGTCAAATGCCGTCGTGTATAAATCTGTCACCTTTTGGTAGAACTTACGTTCCGACAAACGTATTTCCCGAATATATTGAAGCTGACGCTCAAAATACTCGTCTGTGAACATATGCCCTTTTTTTAAGCGGTCAACATCCATTGTCCACCCTTGAATAGTGTAGTCTTTGACAATTTGCCCCGCCCACTTGCGGAACTGAACGGCCCGTTCATTGTTCACCTTGAACCCTACGGCGATAATCATTTGCAGATTGTAATGCTCAAGTTCACGCTCAACTTGGCGATTACCCTCATTTTGAACTATAAAGAATTTCTTTATAGTTGCCTCGTGGGGCAATTCACCATCGTCGATGATTTTCTTGATATGCTGTCCTATATTTTGAACACTCACATCATAAAGCGTTGCAAGCATCTTTTGAGTCAGCCAAATGTTTTCGTCCTCGTAACGCATTTCAAAACTTTGTTTGCTATCGCCTGTTGCCGCCACAAAGGTAAGATATTCAGCCGCTGAACTGCGTATGGTTATTTCTTGTTTTTTCTTATTCCCCGTTGCCTTAGCCATCAGCTTTTCCCCAGTTTATTTAGCACAGTTTTATTTCCCCTGTTCATATTATATCATGGAACCTATGGACGCAAGCAGTCATAGGCGGTGGTTGAGCGGGGTATTATACAGCGGCTAATTGAAACAAACTTAATATTCAGTTAGACTTAACTAATTGTTTTATTAATTTGGAAAAAAGGTTATGTCAAATTCAAACAACGATGAGGCCTTCAATGCCATCGTCAAGACCTACTATGAAAAGATACTCGCCTATTGTTCCTATTTTCTTAAGGGTAACCGGGCAGAGGACTGTACCCAGGACATTTTCCTGATTTTGTATAACAATTTACATAAACTGCGGGATTATGAAAAAATCGGCTCTTGGCTCTATAAAACGGCGGGAAACATCACCAAACAGTATATGGCTGTCCAGCGGAGGGAACGCCAAAAAACCGTAAGCCTGCCCGATGAGGGGGCGGAAGATCTTTCAGCCCTGCCGGAAAATTTTTTATACGAGGATACGTCCACAGACCCGGAGGAGGAGGATGCGAAAATCCGCTCCTGTACCGAATCCATCATGGGGCAGTTAAAAAAAGGGGAACTGGCCGTCTGGACCCTTGCCTTCCGGGATAAGCAGAGTATTCGGGCTGTGGCCGCAGCGTTGGACATATCGGAAAGCGCCGCAAAATCCCGGATTAACCGGCTGCGCCATAAGATACTGGATCTTGCCCATGACTTAATGAAGGATGGGTAAAATATGCAACTTTTTATGAGAACGATGAGTTAATAGTAAGGAGAATCGTGTTATGAAACCGGAAGATGAGGACTATAGGGCGATGAAATTGCTGCTCAAATCCGATGGGATATCAAAATCCCGGGATGCCCTAATCGCAAATCTACAAAAGGAAATGGATAAATCCGGAGAAGGTCCGAATCCTGAACATATAGACGGCATGGTAAAATCTCTGTATGCCCTGGACGGGCAGCCGCTCCCCAGCCTAAGCGGGGATCAATTGGAAACCGTGATCCGGGATCTTAAAAACCGTTCCGTTAAGCATAGCCGCCGTCCCCTCTCTAAGGGCGCCTTCCGCTTCGTCCGCTGGGCTTCGGCGGCCTGCGTAGTTCTGCTGTTTTTTGTGTTTCTTAACCTCGGGTTGGCCTGGGCAACCGGCGGCTGCCTTTTACGGAAAGTGGACAAGGAGTTTTGCAGCCATACCATATTCTGCCCCGCCGATGGAGAGGAGGTCCCCGAGTCGTCACCGAACCAGGGGACCGGAATAGGTATATTATTCCCGCACGGGTCCTAAGTTCCCTCCTGCCATGGAGTATACACGGTTCCCGTAATCCAGGGTATCCAGTTCGTGGGTTACCAGGAGTACCGCGGCGCCTTCTCCGGCTATGCGGCGGAAAAGTTCCATAATACCCGCAGTAGTTTCACTGTCCAGATCGCTGGTGGGTTCATCGGCGATGAGGAGCTCAGGCTTATTGATAAGAGAACGGGCGATAGAAACCCGGCGAAGCTCCCCCCCGGAAAGCTGTTTTGGGTAGGATGCGGCCAGATGGTTTATACCCACCTGTTCCAGCAGGGCAAGCGACCGGGCTGCAATTTCCTCCGGGTCCACCTCATTTTTGAAAAGGTACAGGGGAAGGCTTACATTTTCCAGAACCGTAAGGTTGGCCAGAAGGCTTTGCCCCTGGGGAACATAACCGATTTGCGTATTCCGCAGCAGGGAGGCTTCCCGGTCCGGCAGGGTAAGGATGCTCCTGCCGTCTAAAGTTACAGAGCCCGAGTCGGGTTTTAAGAGACCGGCTATAATATTCAGAAAGGTAGTTTTACCGCTCCCGGAACGTCCAATGATGCTGATAAAATCCCCGGAACCTATGTCCAGGTTTACCTTATTAACCGCGGTAAAAGGAATTTTGTTCCGTTTATATTCCTTGGTAAGATCCCTAATCTCTAAACGCATATCATTCTCCTTCCCGCATGGTATAGTAGGTTTCCGCCCGGCTGATTTTGACGGCGCTGTAAATCGAAGCCAGGGGTCCCACTATGAAGGATAGGACCAGGCTTACGACGGTAATCCAAAGAAGCTCCAAGCCCCTGGGCTGAATATAGGGCAGCTGCAGCCGTAGGCTGATAAAAGTACTGAACGGAAATACCACCAACGCCGCAAGTGCCGTGCCGATAAGCCCCCCCGTTAGCCCGGTCAAGGCGGCTTCCTGCAATACAATGGCCGCCAACTTTTCCCTGGTAGCCCCTAATACCCGGATAACGGCAAATTCTTTTTTTCGTTCATTGATCGATCCTGAAAATACCGCTCCCAACACCACCACTGCGAGGATCCAAAGGACCGCAGAAAAACCCTTGGCATACGCGGTCAGTGCGGTCAGGCTTTCCGTAATTCCCTGAAACATTCTGCTTGAGGCGATAACATCCACCCCGGGGTTTTCATCCTTTATCAGCCTGCTGACCTTGGTAATGTTACTATCCTTATCTAATCGTACTAAAATAGAAGAAATCGCCCCTTCCGGTTCCCGGTCGGCAATAAAGATATATCCCTCCTTATGAGCGGCATCCACCAAGTCACGGAGGGTATTCATGGTCATAAAAATAGATGTATCCAGCCCGGAGGCGGCTTTTCTCAGCTTTGCCGCTACCGGGTAGTCATGGTTAAAAAATTTCAAGGCTCCGGATTTTTGTACCGTGATTTCACTACCCACCACCATTTCTCCGTCCTTAATACCGTCATGCATAACCTCTGCAATCCATGGCTGGACAACAAAATCGGTTTGGGGATCAAACCCGATAAGCTGAACCGGCAGAGAACAGCATTCATCCTCCAGGGAGGTCAGATAAAACTGGGGGCTTAGTTGTTTTATCCCGTCCACTTGGGCGATATTTTGAACCAGCGCCTGATTAAAATAAAAAACCTGGGGCTCTCCCCTGAGCAATAGGGCCGACGCCTTTTCACTGTAACCCGAGGGGACCACCATCAGGTCTGCCCCAAAACGCTGGATCATACGATCTATACCGTTCCGCAGACTCGCGGTTAAGACTGCGCCGCTAAAAAGGGTAAAGGCCACAATAGCCGCTGCAATGACCAAGCAGGCAGTACGGAAGGGCTTATGCAGCAAATTACGGATCGCAATCCGCCTGGTTGTTAAAGATTTGTATCCCATATTTTTTCTCCTTTTATTTATTTAGTTTAGTTTTAACTAATATCAGACCATTAAGAATCGCTCCGAGGAGCAGAATATTACTCAGAACCGTGAGCGCCGGCAGGGCCAGAACCCGGCAGGAGGCGCGGCCGTGATCGCAAACCCCGATTAGGACCGTGGGGATGAACAGGGCCAACAGGGCGTTTAGAAAAATCCCAATACCCAGCCCTAGCCGGATTTGGGGAGATTTGAACCAAAAGTTTAAGGCGCCCAAAATTGCAATGACCAGACCTATACCCAATTCAGCCCGGGCGGTCCAGAAACATTTCATGATCATGGTTCCCACCACCTTGCACACGGGAAACAGGGTAAGTGGGCCAAGGGCGATAAAAAGGCCAATTATAATGAAAAAAACCGCGGAAATAGGAAGCGCGGAAATATGTTTTTTTGACATATATTCTCCTATATCTTAGTAAACTTAAGTAAATACTAGTTTATAATGAAAAATTTGTCAATGGAAGAAATATCCATAATGTTCAATTAAAAAAGGGCTGCCCTTCTCAATACCGGACAGCCCTTCTCATTTCGCTCTTACTTCTCAGCTTACTTTACCGCTTCAAAGCCCTGCTTCAGGTCGTCGATGATATCATCAATATGTTCGGTCCCGATGGACAGCCGCACGGTGTTGGGCTTTATGCCCTGGACCAACAGGTCCTTTTCTTCAACCTGGGAGTGGGTGGTGGAAGCCGGATGGATCACCAGGGACTTTACGTCCGCCACGTTAGCCAGGAGAGAGAAGAGGTGCAGTTCCTCGGTGAAGCGCTTGGCCTTTTCCGCGCCGCCCTTAAGCTCGATCGTAAAGATTGAACCGCCGCCCCGGGGGAAGTAGCGTAGGAAAAGATTATGGTCCCGGTGATCCGCCAGCAGCGGGTGATTCACCTTTTCTACCTGGGGATGGGTCTTGAGGAAGTCCAGCACCTTAACGGTATTGGACACATGGCGTTCCACTCGCAGGGATAGTGTTTCCAGTCCCTGGAGGAAGAGGAAAGCGTTGAAGGGAGAGAGGGCCGCGCCGGTATCCCGGAGCAGGGTGGTCCGCGCCTTGATGATGTAAGCCACGGGGCCCACAGCATCGGTAAAGACTACGCCATGGTAGCTGGGGTTCGGCTTACTGAGGCCGGGGAACTTATCGCTCGCTGCCCAATCGAACTTACCGCCATCCACGATAACCCCGCCAATGGAGGTTCCGTGCCCGCCGATAAACTTAGTAGCCGAATGGACCACGATGTCCGCTCCGTACTCAATGGGGGTTAAAAGATAGGGCGTAGCAAAGGTGTTGTCCACAATTACCGGGATACCGTGGCCGTGGGCGATCTTCGCCACCGCTTCAATATCAACCACCGATGAATTGGGGTTGCCCAGGGTTTCAAAGAAAATAGCTTTGGTGTTGGGCTTAATGGCCTTCTCAAAGTTTTCAGGCTTACTGCCGTCCACAAAGGTGGTCTCCACACCGAGATCCTTAAAGGTGTTGGCGAAAAGATTGTAGGTACCGCCGTAGATCTGGAAATCAGAAACGATGTGATCCCCCGCTCTGGTGATATTCTGGATGGCGTAGGTGGTAGCGGCAGCCCCGGACGCGGTGGCCAGCGCGGCGACACCTTTTTCCAGGGCGGCGATCCGCTGCTCGAAGACATCCCAGGTGGGGTTCATGATACGGGTGTAGATGTTCCCCCCTTCGCTCAGGGCAAAACGACCGGCGGCGGTTTTGGAATCCTTAAAGACATATGAGGATGTCTGATAGATAGGTACCGCCCGTGCATCGGTGGCGGAATCCGGCTTCTCCTGGCCCACATGGACCTGGAGGGTTT
The DNA here is from genome assembly GCF_000297095.1 of Treponema primitia ZAS-1. Lineage (NCBI taxonomy): Bacteria > Pseudomonadati > Spirochaetota > Spirochaetia > Treponematales > Treponemataceae > Treponema > Treponema primitia. Next base: position 27,658 of record NZ_AEEA01000025.1, read on the forward strand.
CAAACTTGTAATTCTTGTTTGCCATAATGTATCTCCTTCTGGCTTTATAGAATTCGGTAGCGTTCCTTTCTTTGGAACCAAAATTCTGAACATGGTAAAATCCCTCTTCGGAGATGGCCTTGTCCCCGTAGAGTTTCTTATCATTCCCCACGGGGCACACCACGGTGCAGACCCCGCAGGGATAACGCAATTCCGTACGCAGAAACTGGTGGTACTGCGCGCACTTATACTTTTCCATATCGTTGATGATAGAATCCGGCCGGGGTGTAAAGGCGCCGATGGGACAACCCCTTTGGCAGCGTCCGCAGCTGATGCAAAGCTCCTTCTCCTGCAAGGGGCTCCCGGTAAATTCCACATCGGTAATCACCGACACCCAGCGTACCCGGGGCCCGTACTCCGGCGTAAGGAGGCAGTGGTTAGCCCCGATGGTCCCCAGCCCGGCATACTTGGCCGCCATAACCTGGGAGAAAGCCGCTTCCGGTTTTTTCACCAGGGCGGAAATCTCCCCATACCCGTCCCGGGGAAAAAAGTGCGCCCTATGGCCCAGGGAGAAAAGCAGGCTCGCCATCCTATAAGCCGCATCGTCCAGCAACCGGTTAGTAGTGTTGTACAGCTCGGAGTACAGATTAGACGGGGTAGTTTCCGCCATGGGCAGAAAGATAGGCACCCCGGCCACAATAACTGTTTTGCTCCACGGCCAAATACTTTGCGGGAAATATTCCCGGTGCTGATTCCCCGTCTCCTGCCACCGCTCCACCGGCGCAAAACCCAAAAGGCTTAACCCCAGTTGATCCGCATAAGAGACAATTTTTTCTTTCAGTTCATCATTACCGCTCATCATTATTCTCCGGCGCGTATATCTTCTTTCCAGGAAGTAAAGAACCGTTCAATGGTATGGAGCACATAGTTCAGTCCCAGGCCCAACACGGCGAGCATCACAATCCCCCCGTACATCTCCGGTGTGTTAAAGGTTTGCTCCGAATAGATTACCAGATATCCCAGCCCCGATGTAGCCCCTATCATCTCGGCGGCAACCACCGCCATGACGCAGTAGGATCCCCCCAAGCGTATACCCGTAAAGATTTCCGGCGCCGCTGCAGGGAGGACGATGTTAAGAAAGATGTATCTTTTAGAAGCCCCCATGGAAACAACGGAGCGGACCAGTACCTTGTCTATGTTTTTTACCCCCGTGGCGGTATTGAGCAGTACCGGCCACAGACTGGCCCAAAAGATGATGATCGTCTTTGAAAGTTCCCCCAGGCCGAAGAACAAAATGAAAACCGGGAACAGGGCAAAGGCGGACATTTGACGAAAGGACTGGAAAAGCAAGTTGAGGTACCGGTCAATGTTTTTGAAATACCCGATGAAAAGCCCCAGCACGACCCCCACCGCCGCGGAAACCGAAAGGCCCACCACCGCCCTCCTCAGGCTGATGAAAAAATGTTTGGACAGATCGCCGCGCCACGCCATGAGGTACAAGGCCCGGAGTACCGCCGAGGGAGGAGACAGATAAGTGGCCCTGACCAGATGAAACCGGGGAGCTAATTCCCAGAGGGCTATAAAGAGGATAAGACCAATGCTGCGGGAGAAGAGATCCCCGCCCTTTTCGTAGAGCATCTTGCGATACTTCGTAACGCTTAGCCGTTTCATAGGTAGGCTCCGAAACTCTGGACTTGCAGTACTTCCTGCTGCAGGAGCTCCCACACATTTTTCCTGATCCGGGCGAATTCCACCGAGTTGCGTATTTCCTCAGTCCGGGGCCGCGGGAGGTCAATGGGGAAAATCTCCTTGATATGTCCCGGACGGGAACTCATAAAGGCCACCCGGTCCGAAAGGAGTATGGCCTCATCAATACTGTGGGTAACAAACACGATGGTTTTTTTATCCGCCTCCCAGATTCGCAGTAATTCTATCTGCAGGGTCTCCCGGGTCTGGGCATCCAGGGCGGCGAAGGGCTCGTCCATGAGGAGCAGGTCCGGGTGATAGGCTAAAACCCGAGCTATGGCCACCCGCTGGCGCATACCGCCGGAAAGCTGATGGGGATACTGATTTTCAAAGGCCGATAAACCCACCAAATCCAGGTAGTGGTGCGCGATCTTCCGGCGTTCCTTACGTTCCACCTTGCGGATCTCCAGGGCCACCTCCAGATTCCGTATCACCGTGCGCCAGGGGAGCAGGGCATAGCTTTGAAACACAATACCCCGGTTAAAGCTGTGCTTTTCCAGGGGCTTTGTGTCCACCAGGATCTCCCCCTGGTCGTAATCGTCCAGGCCCGCCAGGATATTGAGGAAGGTTGACTTCCCGCATCCCGAGGGTCCAAGGAGGGAAAGGAATTCCCCCTCATTGATATCCAGATCAAAATTATCCAACACCGTAAGTTTTTCTTTTTTACCGAGGCTGTTTTTAATCTGAAATTCCCGGTGTACCTGCCGGGCCTGGATTTTTACCATAACCGTATCATTACACCTTATTCGCCGGATTAAGCTGATTAGTGAAAACCTGGTTCGGCTTAACCTGGCCGGGGGTCAATTTCTTTTCCGCCTCAAGCCGATCAAGCCAGTACTGGACGTTCAGGTCCGGAATGATTTGGTCCGGATAGAACTCGAACATTTCGGTTTCCTCTAGTTTAAAACCAAAGCGCTTGGCCATCAAGGCCCGGGCTTCTTCCCGGTGGTCGTTGTTCCACTGGGCTGCCCGTGAGAGGATTTCCGTCAACTCCGTCACTGCCTCGGGGTGATCCTTGAGGAATTTCCCGCTCACCGAGTAGGGGCACATGCCGCTGATCCCGCCGTCGATATCCCAGTCACTAAAGAGAAGCCGGAAGTCGGTGGTATTAGCGCTGGCCCTGCCCGAAGACAGGGGGTGGATGATGGCAACATCCGTGTCCCCTCTTAGCAGCGGCACTTCCTGCTCAGCATCCGGGGCGGTGCTCATTTTAATGGAACTGGGATCAACCCCGTTATCCAGGGCGTATTTTTTAGTCACATATTCGGAGCAGGCCCCAAAACTGTTGATCCCCAGGGTCTTTCCACCAAATTCTTTGATAGACTGGATATTCGAATTGGCCGTAACAAAGTACTTCATATGAGGATTAGCCTGGGTAGATTTACTACCCGCTGCAAAGATTTTAATGTCGGCGCCGCTGGCCACCGCCGCCACCACCAGCGGGGTATGACGGTTCGCCACATCCAGGTCGCCGGTAGTCAGGGCGGGAATCATCTGCCCTGCGGCGATCTGCCCCACATACTTAGGTTTAACCTTGGCGTTATCGAAGTAGCCCAGATCATCCGCCAGGTAGATCAGGTCATAATAAACCCATTCGGGGTATTTGAATTCTACCACCGCATTGGGATCCGATGGCTTCTGCTGCCCACCGCCGGCAAATACCGCCGATGGAGTGACAACCAGAGCCGCAAGGAAGAAAAACAGGAACTTTTCACATAACTTCATCTTTTTCTTATTTCTCCTTTCATAATAGATATAAAACACATAGGTTTAGTATGCTTTACTTGTACCAATTTATACTATATACTTATTAATGTCAACAATTTTTTGTAGAGGAAAAACATGTTTCACCAGGTGTCCATCCTGCTGGCCTTTGGGGCGGGCCTGCTTTCGTTCCTATCCCCCTGTATATTACCCCTGATCCCCTCCTATCTCGCCTTCCTTGGCGGTATGGCAAACAAACGCCACCTGGTTGCGGCAACCCTAAGCTTTATCCTGGGGTTCAGCGTGGTCTTTACCGTCCTGAGCATACTCTTTTCGGGAACCTTTCTCCTTTTAGGCGGAGCAGCCCGGTATATCAACATAGCGGCGGGGATCATGGTCATCCTCCTTGGCTTGAATGTCCTCTTCGACTTTCTTAAATTCCTGAATTACGAAAAACGGGCAACGCTTACCGGACGTCCCAAGGGCTTGGCCGGGGCTTTCCTGGTGGGTATCGCCTTTGGCGCAGGCTGGAGTCCCTGTGTAGGGCCCATCCTGGGCAGCATACTCCTCATGGCCGGGCAAAGCGGAAAAGCCGGTCAGGCTATGCTGTACTTGGCGGTGTATTCCGCCGGGCTGGGGCTGCCCTTTCTGGCTGCGGCGGTCTTTTTTAACCGCTTTCTCAGGGGCGCTGCAAAACTCCGCTCCCACCTGCCCCTGATAAAACGGATCAGCGGAATCTTCCTCATCGGTATCGGTATTTTCATCCTCCTGGGCCAGTACCAGCGGCTGAATATCTTCCTGCTAAAAGCTGAATATGCCTTCTCGTCCTGGGCTAAAACCGGGGGTCTCCCGGCACGTCTTTTGCCGGCCATCTTCTTTTTCATTATCGCCGCCTTACCCCCGGTGTTCCGGCTCCTCAAGAGACGACCCCTGCGGTCCTGGCCGCTTATCATTTTTTCCGGTATCTTTAGTATCCTGGGTATTGTCCAGGCTGCGGGAATGCTGGACAGCGCGGGTCTCATTGCCCGCTGGCTGCTCTACCGGCAGACCATATAGGAGTTTAACAATGATAAACAAACAGTTTTTATGCGCCCTGTTCATTTTGGGAGCCCTGCTGCTCTTCCCCCAGTGCGTTCCAGCCAAAGGGGCGTCACAAAAAAACAACGATACCACCGGCACGGCGGCTCCGGCGGAAGAAATCGATTGGGATTCCCTGCCGGAAATAGACCCGGGTGTAAAACAGGCTTTCGAAGAACTGGGCATTCCGGTTGTAGACCGGCCTATTCCTATATTTGACTTTTCCGCAGAGCTATTAGACGGATCTTTCATCAAACTATCGGATTTCAAGGGCAAGGTGGTATTCCTCAATTTCTGGGCTACCTGGTGCGGCCCCTGCAGAATGGAAATGCCCTCCATGGAAATCCTGTACCGACGCTTTAAAGATCAGGGGCTTGAGATCCTGGCAGTAGATGTCCGGGAAAGTAAAAAAGACGTCGCCGCCTTTATGGACGAGCTCGACCTTAGTTTTCCTGCGGCCCTGGACCCCAGGGGAGATATTGCGGCGATCTACGGAATTGAAGCTTTCCCCACAACGTACATCATAGGCCGGGATGGGAGGATCATCACCAGACTTGTGGGGGCGATAAACTGGGATATCCCGGAGCTAATTGAGCTCTTTCAGATTTTGCTGAAAGTTCCGGCGGCAGAGTAAATCCCTATTGACCCAATGGATTATTGCTGCTATCTTTTAAGAATAGATTTTCAGGGTCGGGTGATTGAAGGCAGCTTCATGATTCCCAACCGGCGGTTATAGCCCGCGAATCCGGGATTGTTCGAACCAAAGGTTCGTAGGTCCGGGATCGAACCGGTGAGATTCCGGTGCCGACGGTATAGTCCGGATGGAAGAAAATCTCGGGTCCGAGCCCGAATTTCCCATGAACCTGCGCCCTGGATTTTTGCTGCGGAACATTCCGTAGCGTGCCGGGGCTTTTTTTGGCCCCGATTGGAAATCCCATTGGAGGCCTCTGTGAAAAAGGTACTAATACTCATTACTCTTACAGCGTTACTGTTCGGTTGTCGCGGCGGTAACTCCGGCGGATCCAAGACCGGCCCAGCGAAGACCGTATCCATAGGCATATTCATCCCCGGGGTTATGTCCGGAAGCCCCCTCTACGAAATGCTGGCCCTCGGGGTACAGCGGGCGGCGGCGGAAAACACCGGCGTTGAAACAACGATTATCGAGGGCGGTTATAACCAGGCGGAGTGGGAAAGCCGGGTAACATCCATGGCCGCTTCCGGGGATTATGATCTTATCGTTTCCTCTAATCCTTCCCTTCCGGCGATTGCCTCGGAGGTATCTGCAAAATTTCCCAAACAGCATTTCCTGCTTCTGGATGGAGAATTATCGGGGAATCCCGCTATCTATACCATGCGTTATAACCAATGGGAACAGGCCTATATGGCGGGGCATATCGCAGCATTGGTTACTAAAGCTGCGGGTCAGGGCCAAACCAGAATTGGTTTGGTGGCAGCCCAGGAATATCCTGCCATGAACGATATTATTCTTCCGGGCTATAGGGAAGGCGCCCAGGCGGTTGATCCGGCCTTTACCGTGGATTTCCGGGTGGTGGGAAATTGGTTTGATGCGGAACGGGGCGCCCAGCTCGCGGAGGAAATGATCCGCAATGGTGCGCCGGTTATCCTTCCCATTGCCGGAGGCGCCGGAGCAGGGGTCCTTCAAGCAGCCTCCGAAGCGGGGGCCAAGGTGGTTTGGTTCGATATCAATGGCTATGATCTGCACCCGGGAACAGTGGTGGGGAGCGCGGTATTGCATCAGAACAGGGCTGCCTATGAGCAAACAAAGCGATATCTGGAGGGCCGTCTCCCCTTTGGCAGCGCCGAAATGGTTGGGGTAGCGGATGGCTATGTGGACTTTATTGAAGATGATCCCCATTATATCGCAGCGGTCAGCGGAGAATTACGGGAAAAACAGACCCTGCTTGTTGAGCAGATTCGTTCAGGGGTTTTAGTTTTAGGAAAATAATGGAGGGAGTGGAACACGGTGGTGGAGCTTAGGGGCATACAGAAATACTTTCCTTCCAACGGAGTTACCGCCCTGGATAACGCTGAATTTGATCTTCGGTCTGGAGAAATCCACGCACTGCTGGGAGAAAACGGGGCGGGAAAGTCTACCCTGATGCATGTTATGGCGGGATACCTAAAACCCGGAGCGGGGCATATCCTGATAGACGGGAAGGAACACCATTTTACCGCCCCGGTGGATGCGCTTTCCGCCGGGATCGGTATGGTCCGCCAGCACCCCCACCTGGTACCGGGATTTACGGTTTGGGAGGATTGCATACTCGGCGCGGAGCCTAGTACGGCAGGAATAGTAAACCGTAAAAAAGCCCGAATACTGACGCAGTCCGTTTCTGACCGCTGGGGTTTCGATCTGCCCTTGGACAGGAACACTGAGACCCTCACCGTAAGCCAGCGGCAAAAAACTGCCGTCCTCGCACTTCTTTTGCGGGGGGAACTACACCGAAAGCATCGGGAGGTACGTTATCTTATCTTTGATGAGGTAACCGCGGTCCTGAGCCCCGGAGAAACCGATAGCCTCTTTGCCCTTTTCAGGCGCCTTAAAGCGGAAGGGAGGGGCATCTGTATCATTTCCCATAAGCTGGAGGAGACCCTTAACCTTGCCGACCGGGTAAGTATTCTGAGAAGAGGTAAAACCGCCGCCGTCCTAAACGCCGCATCCCTGGATGGTGAAAAGGCCGGCAAACTGATGTTTGGAATTGAACCGGTAGAACAGACTACAGCCATGACAGTAACGCTAAACTCTACAGCGCTGACGCCGGACCCCGGTGTGGGTGATGCTGCGGAAAAACAGGGACTGCGGGTAGAGGGTTTGTCGGTAGAAGTCCGGGGCCGGCCTTTTATCCGCAATGTGGATCTGGAACTGCCTCAGGGGAAAATTCTGGGCATTGCCGGGGTCCGGGACAGCGGCCTGGAAACTCTGGAACTGGGGATAACAGGATTCCTGCATCCTTCGGCGGGGAAGATTTTCCTCTGCGGCCAGGACATAACAGGCAAGGGGCCCCGGGCTTTTCGGGCTGCCCGGGGGGCCTACATCGGCGCGACCGGCAAAGCCATGGATCCATCACTTCGGCTTCGTGATAATATCATTATCCACGCCCACCGCCGTTCCCGGCGGGGTTTCCGGGGCAGATTCGGCATCATGGATGAGGAACTGCTGAACTCCTGGATGAAGCGTATTCTGGAAGCGGCCAAGGTCGACCGGAACCCCAAGGTCAAGGCGGATTCCCTTTCCGGAGGTATGATGCAGCGGGTCATCCTGGCCCGGGAATTTGCCGAGGACGCAGCGTTCCTGATACTGGCGGAACCCGGCTGGGGGCTGGACCGTCCCGGCCGGGAAGCGCTGGCCCGGGCGCTTAAACAGAATGCTGCTCAGGGGAAGGGGGCGCTTATTTTTTCTACCGATGTGGATGAACTGCTATCCCTATCAGATGAAATCCTGGTTTTACGGAACGGAGAATTTTCCGATAGAATTTCCCTTGGGTCTTTCCGCGGGCAGGAAGAAACGGTTATGTTTCGGGAACTTAAAGAACGAATAAGCCGTGCCATGGTTGGCATGACCGGGGGTAAACAGATCAATGTTTAAATTAAGCCACACTAAATCTGTTTTATTCGTTCCCGCCGCCCTCATTGGGGCGTTCATTACGGTTATCGGCGCAGTGTTACTAACGGTAATCATTATCGTGTCTAACACCTCTGCCCCTCAAACATCGCTCATTGCTTTTTTTATCAGCCCCTGGGCTTCCCCCTGGTTTTTGGGGAATACCCTGGATGGAATAGCATTACTGCTCACCGCGTCCATGGGCATAACCATAGCTTTTAGGGGCGGCTGCTTTAACCTGGGCGCCGAAGGACAGGTTTACCTTGGCGGTATCGCCGCTTCGGCGGTACTCCTCAGTCCCGCAAGCGGGAATGGGGCGTCCGCGGGGCTGCTCTGTCTTGCCTGCCTTGCAGCTATGGCTGCAGGGGGCGCCATGGGAGCGCTTTCGGGAATCCTAAAAAGGCGCTTTGGGGCAAATGAATTGATCACCTCGTTTCTGCTGTCCGCGGCCCTGGTTCCGGTGGCGGATTACCTCATCTCGGGCCCCCTGCGGAATCCCGGGGGAAACCTTCTGGCTACCCAGCGCTTTGCCGCAAACCGGCTGCTCCCGCGGCTGCTCCCCCCCTCAAATCTTTCGCTTTCCTTTGTGTTTGCCCTGGGCCTGATCCTTCTTGGACATATCTTCCTCTACAAAACCGTCTGGGGTTACCGGTTCAAAACCGCCGGTTCCGCCCCGGAATTTGCCCGCTACGGAGGGATTAATCCCGAACAGCGCTGGATTCCGGCTATGACCGTATCGGGCAGCCTTGCGGGGCTCGCCGGGTTTTTCGCCGTGGCCGGTACCTACGGACTTTGCCACCAGGGCTTTTCCGGCGGCCTCGGCTGGAACGCCATAGCGGTGGCCCTCATCGCCCGGAACCGGCCCTTGGCGCTGATCCCCGCGGCCCTTATTTACGGCTGGCTTAAGGCCGGTTCCGAATCGGCCCTTTTGGCCCGGGGTTTGAACTTTGAAACTTCGGCCTTCATTCAGGCGGTGGTTCTTATCCTTGCCACAATCCACTTCTCGGCGCCGCTTATCCTAAAGTCACCTTTTAAGAAGGAATCAACCCCATGACAGGCCTCTTTTCCGCTGAAATGATACGGAGCTTACTCAGTTCCGCCGCCCCCCTGATGATGGGCAGCTTAGGGGCGCTCTTTACAGAATTATCAGGAACCTTGGGAATTTTTATTGAAGGCTTTATGACCCTGGGGTCTTTCTTTTCCTGGATCTTCGCCGGCTGGACCGGATCGGCGGCGGCGGGCATCATCCTTACCGCAGTCCTGGCGGGCCTTGCCGGCGGCGGCCTTTCCCGGTTCGTCCACGCCACCGGAGCCGACCCCTTTATCGCAGGGTTGGCCCTTAACCTGGCCGCCGTGGGCATCACCGACTCTCTTTCCATTATTTGGTTTGGTACAAAGGGGGTGCTCCGTAATCCGAATATCCCGGTCCCCGGACCGGTGACCATTTCCCTGCTGGAGCGAATCCCCGTCATCGGAGGGATACTTTCGGGGGAACGCCCTTCGGTGTATACCGCCTGGGGCCTAACCCTCCTGGCCGCCCTGATCATCGGCAGGACCCGGGTGGGCCTGCGGCTGCGGGCATCGGGGCTGTCGACAATGGCGGCGGCGGAACGGGGAATACGGCCCCAGCGCTACCGGGAAGGCGCCTGGGCAGCAGCGGCCTTTCTCGCAGCCCTGGCCGGAGCAGCCCTGACTTTCCGGGTTGGCGCCTACGCCCCCGGCGGGGTAGCCGGCCGGGGTTGGATATGCCTGGCCGCAGTGTTTCTGGGTTTCCGCCATGTGTGGGGGGTTGCCATCGCAGCCCTGGTATTTGCCCTGGCGGAACGCATCGGCCTGGGGGCTCAGTTTTTCGGAACCCTGCCCGCCACGGTATTTCTGGGACTTCCCTCTGCGCTGGCCCTTGTGTTATATACCCTTTCCAACTTCATCAATAGGATCAAAAAAACCCCGCTGCCCGGCGGGGTTTCTCGGGATTAAAACGCTTCTGTTAAAATTATAAAGAAACCCCTAAGGTAATGCCTGCGTTAAGACCGGTTCCATCCCCGAAGTACAGGGTAACAGGAATATCAAGAATAACCGGCCCTATCTTAAACCCAATACCGGTCATAAGTTTTGGGTTGAAAAAAGTTGGGGCCACATCCCCGCCTCCGGATACGCTGAGTGTTCCGGGTGTTGACTGCTTAATACCGGTACCGGGAGCTACCTCTTCCAAGGTAACATCACTGCTTAGCTTAAGGTTCATATCGTTTCCCCCAAAAGCAATATCCACCCCTACTCCCAGGGCGATATTTAGGAACGAAAGAAGGTGGACGGCGGTAGTAGCCTCCAGGGGTATGGTAACGGTATTGGTGGTCATATCAAAGACAAGCTTCGGATCAATGTTAATATAACCGCCATTAACAGTCACACCTGAAACCGATACCTGCCCTATTGCTTGGCGGTCTACGTCTATATCCATGCTATAATTTAACTTGGTATTCTGATATATCAACCCGGTTCCCAGGGAGAGACCCCGCCACTTGAGCAAGAAGGGAACAATGGTTAGCTCCTTCAGCAGCTGATAGTTACCCACCACCCCGAGGGACAGGGTGTTAAAACCAAAGCCATCAATAAGATTATCATCCAGCTTAAACATACCGAACCTGAACCCAAGGTCAAGACCATCTAAAAGCCAGCGTGATGTATTAAGGTTAAACTGTCCGCTTATCGCCTGAATATTAAGCCCCAGGCTAAGATCCCCCTCATCTTCCAACTCGTCGGCAATACTATCAAAATAATCTCCAAGCCCACTAAGGCTCGATCCTATCTTAACGCCCACCGTGGAGCCTATGGTAAAGGTAAAGAGATCGGGTTCCCCATAGCCCCGCTGGGTGGCCCCATGGCTGGCAAATACCGATGCATCCGCAAAACCTTTTATGAGTTTCTCGGGCTTTGGGTCTATTTTTTCGACCTCCTCGTTAAGATCATCTAATGCATCATTCCAAGATTCTTTGATTTGACTATTCAATGCACCAACAATAGCCGCATATTGTCCCGGTCCGGTGACCTTCGGCTCCGTACCTTTGATTTCAAGGGCAAAAACCCCCACCCCAATAAAAGTAAAAAGAACAAAAACCACGACAAATTTTCCAAAATACTTCACCCTATCCTCCTTAAATATTGTATATACATGTCGATCAGACTCTTAGAACCCAAATTTCAGTCCAACAGTAACTTCCGCTCCGCCTAACTGATAACTCTTAAGATAATCCTGGGATTTTAATCCGGCCGTAATATCAAATTCGAAGACCCGCGCATCAACAGCAAATCCCAGTTTATGCCGCCAGTATCCCTCTTCCACGCCGGTACCCAGGGTAACAAAGAGAATACGAGCCACGTTCAGCTGAGCCTCAAGGGCGCCGTTAAAATACGCTTCCTCGCTGGGATTCAGAACGGTAAACCCAATGCTCGGCTTAATAGTCAGGAAGTCCCTTCTGAAGGGCCGGTACAGAACATAAAAATCAAAGCGCAGGGGACGTACCACAAACCGGTCGTCAATTGCTTCGCCATCCTCCGTTGTAATTTCTCCGATATCGCCAATCCCATCAAAAAGACTTTGGTCTTTCTTATCTATCATTATACCGTTGACTTTAAACTTCTTACCATTAGCTAATTTGGCGGGAACAATAGGAATATGACTAATCGTGCCCCCCACATCAATAATAGGGAAGAGCGCATATTCACCGTTCAAGGAAATATCACCGCCCCCTCCCAGAGTGGAAGAGTCACTAAAAATATTATATAAATCCAGATTACCGCCGACTTCAACATACAATCCGCTTTCGGCATCCAATTCATATTTCAGGGTAGACTTGGGAACATATACCAGGGGGACATAGTAAGCCGGAGCAACACCGACCCGCAATTTTTTATTAAGGAAAGTTCCGTACCAACGAAAGCCCGCATCCGCGAATACAGCGCCGGAAACAGCAAATTCACCGGACATGTTGTGATCCCCCTCCAGATTCCCTTTGGATAAAAGATCAAACAAGGATTTGGGCAGATTCACGTCACCCCGGCCGTCAACATTAACAAATTCCCCCGCACCCCATCCGCTCTCTCTGAAATTAACATCCAGAAATTGATGGAAAGAAGCATCAAAACCGATATCGACACCACTACTCGTTATTTTATCATTCCAGCTATCCAGATCAATAACGACCTCTTTTTTTAAGATATCGCTCCCACCGATAAGGCTGTTCCCAAAACCTCCGCCTACATTAAACCCAAAATCAATATACCGGATGGCTTCGTTATGCCGTGTGGTTCCCGGCAGCGTAAAGTAATCCAACACAACGGCAAAGACGGTTTTTTTTCCTTTCGGTTCCGGTTCCGCTTCCCATTCATTTTGTTCCTGAACATAGGCTTGGGCCTGGGCGGTTTCTGCGCTTTCCGCAGCAACCGCCTCCAGTTCTTCTACAACACTATCCGCCGGAACTTCTCCCTGAGCAAGCGCAGGCTCATCGGTTTCCTGTGCGTACAATCCCAAAGCCAAGAACGATATAATAAAAACCAATAAAAGTTTCTTCATTTTTTGCCGCTCCTACAATTGTATGTTTAAATCGGCTTGGGCTTCCAAGGCTAATTTAAAATCAAATTTAGATTCCGTACCATCTGCCTGGGGTTTTATGATGATACTGTTATTCGCTTTTTCCACAAGGACCAGAAATCCGGGATTAAAGGGAGGCTTCAATTCAAGGTCATCAAATTCTATTTCGTAATCGGCGTCGGGGTTATTATTCAAAGATATGGTTTGGTTTTTTTGTTGTATTCCCAAAAATAGATTATCAATTGCGGTGTTCTCAATGTTATTAACCAATATTGTCACAAAATCTAACTGTTCAAATATATCATCATCGTCCTCTTTCTTATCACTCCCTCCCTTTCTGCCGAATAAATCTTCATCTCCCTTAGGGAGGGCATCCAAATTCAATTTAACATACGTTGTGTTGATGCCAGCTTTATTTTTAAACGTTACTTCCTGTGAAATATTATTCTTATCTTTGAGAGGAACGGAAAATTTTAACGGCAATTTTATAACCAGGTCAACCTTAACCGAGGCGCCCGTCTTAACGGTTCCATCAATTTCAAAACCCAGGGTGACAGGAGAGTTGGCATTAAATGCAACATTAAGATCGGTGGTAGGATCAGCGGGCAGCGGATCAACCCATGTTTTAACATTTTTTCCCTTCTCCACAAATGCAGTTGTAATGAAATTGTTTGTACCATCAATTCCAGCATCAGACAGCAGTGTCGTTGTTTGTTTGGAAATTGTATAGCTTAGAGTCATTGTACCGCTGGTCATTCCGGCTACATATAAATACGCAGGAACCGAATCAAAGCTAACGCCCCCTAAGAAATTCGTAATCTCGTGTAAAGCCAAGTTTGGAATGGTACCCGAAAATTTGCTGCCCTTATCATCCCTTAATGGTATATCTATCGGTGCATCATACGGCGACGGCACCGTAAACTCCGGAATTAACGGGAAGCTTATCAAATAGGTCTGAACGCCGTCATCACCTGTCGCATTGATATCGCCCCGATACGTATATATACGGCTGGTAGAATTATTCCCTCCCAACTGGTCCTTTAAGCCATCCACATTAAGGAACTTATCAACCAGGGTATTGTCACTCCCAAAGGGGCTGCCCAGGTTAAGATATACCCCCGGATGACCTTTAACGCTTACTGACTGTGGTATTTCACAGGCAACCACTACACAAAAACAGAGTATTCCGGTAAAAACGGCATATAACTTACTACGCATCAAAAAACCCCCTGGATCTTGCTATCAATGAGACATACTATATCATTACTATGGAACTAATGCAATATTTTAAAAAAACGATTTATTTTAAATCAAGGCCGGCCACGCCATCCACGGGCAGAGAAAAGATGATCCCCCCCGCTTTTGAGGAAATGCCAAAGGCCTGGCTTACCGCCTGCATGATCGGCGCCTTCTTTTCACGGGTGGACAGGATGGTGATAATTTCTTTTTCGTCCTGAACGGAGATACCGAAAAATTTAACCGGCCCCTGATGAACGATACCGCGGGCATTAATCACGGTACCGCCGGTGGCCCCGGCTTCCCGGGCCACGGCCATAAATTCATCGCTATAACCCTGGTTTACCACCGACACTATCAAATCGAATTTAGTTTCGGAAATCACTTTCTCCGCCTCCGCTTCTAACGAAATTTTAAAGTTCTTCTCTATACTTACCTTAAAAACCTGCAAAATAGGCTGATTTATCCCCGAAAGAGGAAGGGTAAAAGAAATCCCGGCGCCGGGGTTGTGGAGACCAATCTTCTTGGTAACCTCCTTCAAAAGCGGCGCTACCCCAACATCCTGTTCCAGACACATGATCACCGCTTTCTCGGTACTACCTATTCCCAAAAGGTCCAGGATATCAGAACTGGCGGTACCCCGGCCCTTAACGATATAGTGGAACCGGACCTTTTCCTGCTCACAAATATCCGTAACCACCCGGGCCTTAGTCCAGTCAACGATAAAGATTACACATTTTAACAGGGGTATTCTTACCCCATTACTATCTATCATTAGAGGATCCCTCCACTCCGTATTCAACAATCTCTCCGGCTCCGGTGCTATCCAGGGCCTGTGCTGCCGCACGTTTCGTCGCGGTCCTGATCTTATGGCCGTAAAGCAATCCCATGATCTGTATAACAATCAGGGGGGTCATGGCAATCATGGCAACGATACCGAAGGCATCTTTCATCAGGTCCCCCCCAACGCCCTGGCAGGTCCCCATGGCCAGGGGCAGCAGGAAGGTAGAGGTCATGGGGCCGGAACACACGCCGCCGGAGTCAAAGGCAATACCGGTAAAAATCTTGGGAACAAAGAACGTAAGGGCCAGGGCCAGGACATAGCCGGGAACCAGGATATACATGATGGGTATCCCCACCAGGATACGGACCATGGTGATACCCAGGGCGGCGGCCATGCCGATGGAGAGCCCCTGTTTCATGGCCTTTTGGGGTATGGTACCCTGGGAAATCTCCTCGACCTGTTTATTCAACACATGGACCGCAGGTTCCGCCGCCACGATATAGTACCCGATCAGAATGCTCAGGGGAACCAGAATCCACTTAAAAGGGGAGGAAGCCAACTGTTCCCCCAGGAAATGGCCCACGGGGATAAAGCCTACATTGACCCCGGTTAGGAATACCACCAGGCCGATGAAGGTGTACAGAAACCCGATAAGGATACGGCCGATCTGGTGTTTTTTATACCGGTTGGAAACAAGCTGGAAAATAATAAAGAACACCACGATAGCCGCCAGGGCCAGGAACACATCCTCGGTATAGCGGGGAAATTCAATGGCGAAGTGTTTGATCACATCCCGGGAGGTATTAACCTCGGGAATGGCGAAGATCGCCACATCCGCCCCGCTGGGCCTGAAGAAGACCCCCAGTAAAAGGACCATCAGAATCGGGCCGATACTGCAAAGGGCTACCAGACCAAAGCTGTCGTCCTGGGAGTTCCTGTCGCTCCGTACCGAGGCGACGCCGACACCCATGGCCAGGATGAAGGGTACGGTCATGGGGCCCGTGGTAACCCCTCCGGAGTCAAAGGCCACGGGGATAAAGTCGGTCAGGAAGCTGTACCGGGGGATCATGGGGATAAAAATAATAACCGCAAACAAAATGCCGTAAAAAATTAAGAGCAACACCGAAAGCCGTATCTTAAAAAGGATACGGAATATCGCCAAGGCCAGGAATAACCCCACCCCGATGGCAACGGCCAAAATCAGCTGTAGTGGAGGAACCGCAGGTACCTGGGCGGCCAAGACTTGAAGGTCCGGCTCGGCGATGGTGATGATGAGCCCCATGAAAAAGCAGATAACCAAGGTCAGGATCAGTTTAGTGGTCTTGGTAAGCTGAACCCCTATACCTTCCCCCATGGGCATCATGGACATATCCGCCCCAAGAGTAAAAAACCCCATTCCCACGATAAGCAGGGCCGCGCCGACTATGAACATCAGGATAGTACCGGTAGGCATGGGTACCAGCACCACGCTCGCCACGAGAACAATCACGGAAATCGGGAGAACCGAGGAATAGGCTTCCCGGATTTTTTCTTTAAGTATCTTGTTCATACCATTGCCTTGACATACCAGGATCAGTCAAATTCTAATCATTTTATCAAAATATTTATAGGGGGCGCCACATGAACATCTTTCATTTTCACAATATATGGGTAATACTATACTTACGTATTACTTATATATGAAGTTATTTATTATTTTCGGGAGGACATTATGGCAAAAGCTCAAAAAGAACAAAATGCCGCTGAAATTTCCACAGGGCGTCTTATTGGTGTGGTCGTCCCGGTGGGAGCCCTCCGTGGCGAACAGAGCATTGGGGTTGGAGAATTTCCGGATCTGGTCGAATTTGCCGGTCTGTGTGCCCGGACAGGGATAGGCCTTATCCAGATCTTGCCTGTAAACGATACGGGGTACGAAAGTTCCCCCTATGGCTCTCTGACCGCCTTTGCCCTCAATCCTCTCTACCTTAGGATTGGGGATCTGGGCGAAGCCGCGGAATTTGCGGAAAAACTTACGACCCTTAAAAAGAAATTTGACAAGGAGCCCCGGTTTCCCTACTACAAAATACTCCGGGCAAAGATGGATCTGCTCCGGGAAATATACGCGGCAAACGAAAAAAGTATAATTGCAAAGGCTAAACCAGGGGCTTCCCTGGCCGCTTGGATCGATAAAAATCCCTGGGTAAAGGAATATGCCGTATACCGCCGGCTTAAAGAGCTTAACGAAGAAAAAAGCTGGAAAGAATGGAAAACCCACCGGACCGTGACCCCCGAAGATATTCAGATCCTCTGGAAGGACCAGAAACAGCAGAAGGACCATCTCTTTTGGGCCTGGCTCCAGGAGGCGTTGGATACCCAGTTCAGTAAAGCCGCAAAGGCCCTGAACAAGGAGGGGATACTTCTGGAAGGGGACCTTCCCATTCTGATGAACGAAGATAGCTGCGATGTCTGGGCGCACCCTGAATATTTCTATCCCGAGCTTTCCGCCGGGGCGCCCCCGGATATGTACAATGCCAACGGACAGAACTGGGGTTTCCCCACCTATAACTGGACCGCCCAGGCTAAGGACGATTATTCCTGGTGGCGCCTGCGGCTTAAAACCGCAGAGAAGTACTACAATGCCTACCGCATAGACCATGTGCTCGGTTTCTTCCGTATCTGGTCCTCCCTGCGGGAAAACAACTTCGATAACGCTATTTTGGGCCGCTATGTGCCCTATACTCCGGTTACCAAAAAGGACTTCGATGAGCTTCACTTTGATGAAGCCCGGATCCGCTGGCTTTCCCAGCCGCATGTCCCTACCGGAGAAGTCTGGGACGCCCTGAAAGATACCGGCGCCGCCGCTCCGGAGGCGGAGAAGATCTTCTCCACGGTATTGGAACGTATCGGCAGTGAGGAGCTGTGGCTCTTCAAAAAAACCATCAGGGGCGAGAAGGATATTACCGACCTGGGACTGCACCCGGCTGCAACCAACTATCTGCGCTGGGCTTGGCGGAACCGGCTCTTCCTGGAATATGAAAAGGGAAAGTTCTTCCCCCTATGGCTTTTCCGGGAATCCCGGGCCTACAAATCCCTCTCGGGGGACGAACGGAACACCCTGGAGGATTTATTGAAAAGGCGGCAGGAAGAATCGGAAAAAACCTGGGAAACTCAAGGCAAAAAACTCCTTTCGGTGCTGCTTGAATCCTCCAAAATGCTCCCCTGTGCGGAAGATCTGGGGGCGGTTCCGGATTGTGTGCCCCGGGTACTGGCAAAACTCAAGATTCTGGGGCTTCGGGTTATCCGGTGGCACCGCGAATGGGACAAACCGGGCCAGCCCTACTATGCCTTCGACGAGTACCCGGAACTAAGCGTATGTACCCCCTCGGTTCATGACAGCTCTACCCTGCGGGAATGGTGGGACCGGGAAGCGGATCAGGACGGCTTCAGCGCCTTCCTGGGGGTTCCTTCCCTGCCGAAGGTGTATAATCCCGGTACGGCAAAGATTGTCCTTTCCAAGGCCGCTGCTGCTGCATCCCGTTTCCGGGTCTTCCAGATCCAGGACCTGCTTCACCTTTCCACCAAGTGGTATGCCGAGGATCCCGCATCGGAACGGATCAACGTGCCCGGTAACGTCAACGAATTCAACTGGACCTATCGCCTTCCCGCGACTATTAAGGAGATCGGGACGGATGAGTCTTTGATCAAATCGATTCAGGAGTTAGCTGTCGTTGTACCGAAGAAAAAGAAAAATTAAAGAAGGAAACTCTATGCAAAAAATTACTATCGGTACTTCCTTTCAGGATGGATGGGCGGCGCAGCGGAGGGCTACCATGGAGTTTCATATTCGTCACGATGTCCGTATGGAGCATGGGCTTGATACGGCCCTTTTTTCGCTCCGGGGTAACGTAATCCTGGCGGATTTTCAGCAGGTACGGAAACTTACGGCGAAGTTCAACGCAAAGGTGGACGGCGCCGCCCATCCGGAACGGATCATCAAGGCGGGACAGCTTAATGCCATGGGCCTTATCGACGAGATCCTTCACTTTATAGTTGCCCTCTACCGTCAGCAGATCCAAAAGGACATCTTTGAAACCGCCCTGGAGCGGTTGAATACGTCCCTGGGGGAAGAAAAAACCGCCCATCTTCTGGAAACCTTTGGCGCCCAATTCCCGCCCCAAAGGGTATACGCCGGGAAAATTTCGGTTATAGACTATCTCCGGGGAACAGACGAAGGGGAGAGCTGTAAATCCCTGGCCCTGGAGGAACTGATGCTCCTGGCCCTGGCAAACCTCAACCCCGCCTTTACCCCCTTTACGTTTCTCTTTGATGATAAGGACCTGGAAACCGCTACGGTCTATACCGATGCGATTTCCGTGCTGCGGGCCCATTTAACGGAGTCTCCCCCCTTTGGTCCCGATGGTCAGAACCTCTGGGACCTCCTTCGCGCCCCAGCTCTGGCTTCATCGACCTTGAGCGGCCAGCTGGAATATATGCGGAACAAATGGGGAATTCTGCTGGGGAAATTTATGGCCCGGCTTCTCATGGGCCTGGATGTTATCAAGGAAGAGGATAAACCCGTGTTTTTCGGCCCCGGACCGACCCAGGCCTATACCTACGACGGGCTGGATGAATACGAACGGTTCAGCCCGGACCAGGAATGGATGCCCCGGACGGTGCTTATGGCAAAAAGTACCCTGGTATGGCTCTATCAGCTGACCAAAAAATACGGCCGCCCCATTGAGCGGTTGGACCAGATCCCCGACGAAGAATTGGACGAACTGGCCCGGCGGGGCTTTTCCGGGCTCTGGCTCATCGGCCTCTGGGAACGGAGCAACGCCTCTAAGACTATTAAGCAGTGGACGGGAAACCCCGAAGCCGCCGCCAGCGCCTATAGCCTCCACGACTACGACATCGCCGGGGAACTGGGCGGATGGGGTTCCCTGACTAATCTTCGGGAACGCTGTTTCCAGCGGGGTATACGGCTTGGTTCGGATATGGTCCCCAACCACACGGGTATCGATTCCCGGTGGGTCATGGAACATCCGGACCGGTTCCTTCAGCTCAGCTACCCGCCTTTCCCTACCTATACGTTTAACGGCGGCAACCTTTCCAACCGGGATGGTATTACCGTTCAGATTGAAGACCATTACTATAACCGCAGTGACGCTGCGGTGGTTTTTAAACGGATCGATCACCACACCGGGGATGTGCGTTACATCTACCACGGTAACGATGGTACCTCCATGCCCTGGAACGATACCGCACAGATAGACTTTCTGAACCCCGAAGCCCGGGAAGCGGTGATCCGCACCATCATCGGGGTCTGCCAGCAGTTCTCCATAGTCCGCTTTGACGCGGCCATGACCCTGGCCAAAAAGCATATCCAGCGGCTCTGGTACCCCGAACCGGGACACGGCGGGGACATAGCCAGCCGGGCCGAACACGCCCTTCCTGCAGACGAATTTAACCGCCGTATCCCCAACGAGTTCTGGCGGGAAGTGGTGGACCGCTGTGCCGCAGAGGCTCCCCATACCCTGCTTTTGGCGGAAGCCTTCTGGATGATGGAGGGGTACTTTGTACGTACACTGGGTATGCACCGGGTGTACAACTCCGCCTTTATGAACATGCTTAAAAACGAAGAAAACGCCAAATACCGGGCTTCTATCAAAAACACCCTGGGGTTTGATCCCGAGGTTCTCAAACGGTTTGTCAACTTTATGAACAACCCCGATGAGGATACTGCGGTTGCCCAGTTTGGCAAGGGGGACAAGTACTTCGGCATTGCCACCCTCCTGGTAACCATGCCGGGGCTCCCCATGTTCGGCCACGGCCAGATCGAGGGCTTTGAGGAAAAGTACGGCATGGAATACCGCCGGGCTTACCGGGATGAAAAGCCGGATCGCCACCTGATGGATCGCCATGAACGGGAAATCTTCCCCTTAATGAAGAAGCGCCATATTTATTCCGGAAGCGCCGATTTCTGTCTCTACGATCTTTACACCCCCCAGGGCTCGGTGAACGAAAATGTGTTTGCCTATTCCAACAGTGCCGGTAACGACCGGAGTTTGGTGCTGTTCAACAACGCCTATGCCGAAGCCGGCGGCTGGATCTACAAGGGCGCGGTGGCTATCCCCCAGAAAGACGGCGGTTTCCGCCAGGACAGCCTCTGCCAATCCCTGGGCCTGCATGGATCGGGTACTTTTTTTGCCCTGCTCAAAGAACAACGGCAGGATCTCTGGTATATCCGGTCCTCCAAAGAAATCGCCGAACGGGGGCTCTTTGTTTCCCTCAAGGGCTACGAAGCCCAGGTCTTTATTGATATCCACGAAGTGGAAGACGATAAGCGGGGACGTTTTGCCCGGCTTCACGCGGAACTCAACGGCCGAGGCGTCAAGGATGTGCACGCGGCGGTCCAGGATATCTATCTTGGTGAGCTTTACTACCGGTTCACCGAACTCTTTAAGCGGGACCATATGGATACCCTGCTCAGTATTCTCATTGAAAAACCGGGAAAGCCGGCGGCGGAAGACGCTACTTGCAACGAAGTTCCCCGCGCAGCAAAATCCACCCGGTCAAAATCTGCCAAAAACAGTGTTACTATCGCGGAGTTTATCGATTCCCTAAAAGATTCCGCCCTGAGCTTTATCAGCGTTGCGGAAAAGTTCCTTGACGGCGCCCTGTACGATCCCTTTGTCACCGAATGGACCTACCAAAAAATACCCGGTGAACAGATATGGAAAGAGTTTGCCGCCTACCTCGACCGCCTGAAGACCCTGACGGAATACGGATACAGCACACCCCACAAGGCTGATACTCAGGCGATACGTTTTCTGCGGAGCCTGGGGGAAAAGATCATAGCCCGACCGGCCATCGCAGTCTTCGCCTATGCCTATGGAACACTATCACTGCTGCGAAATATCATCGGCGCAGGAGCTTCCGGGCTTGAAGCCAAGGCCCTCTCGGATCACTGGACCCTGGACCGGAAGCTGCGGGAATGTTTTGGCAGCGGCATAAACGGGGACGAGGCCTACCGGGTCATGGAAATTATGAAGGCCGTATTGGCCCGCACCAGCCCTGTGCTTTCAACAGATTTTCCCACGGAGCCAGTAAAGACCACGGGAAAGAAAAAAGCTGCGGCATTGAAAAAACCGCTTCCAAAAACCGTTGACAAAACTCTGTCTCCAGCGGAAACCCTTATCCTGGACAATTACCATGCGGAGGATTTCCGAAAGCTTCTGGGGGTAAATATCTTTGAGGATACCATATGGTTCAACAAGGAAGCCTTTGAGGAAGTTCTTTTCTACGCACCCCTGTTCACAGTCCTGGAAAGCGACAGCGCCCTGGAAACGGTTAAGCGCCCGCTAAAAAAAGCCGCCGCCAAAACAAAGGCAGCAGATTCGACAGAGCCCGCCAAAAACTGGCTGAACCGGGTTGCAAAGATAGCGGACCTTGCCGAAACCTTTGCCAAGGCGGAAGCAAAATCCGAGTACCAGCTTGACGAACTTCTGGGGGCGCTTTCGGCGGGAAGGCCTAAGAAGTAATTATGCTTTTTAATTCTCTTGATTTCGCCGTTTTTTTGCCACTGGTTTTCTTTTTACACTGGTTTGTCGCCAAAAAGAGCTTAAAAGCCCAAAATATATTGATCGTTATAGCAAGTTATATATTTTATGGCCGGTGGGATTGGCGTTTTTTATTTTTGCTGCTTTTCAGTACCCTTACGGATTTTTTTACCGGTTTAGGCTTATTAAACGAGCAGAATATACAAAAGCGAAAATTTCTTTTGGCCCTAAGTATTTTTGTTAACTTAACTTTTCTTATGGTCTTTAAGTATTACAATTTTTTTATTGATAGCTTTATTTCAGCATTTACATTTTTTGGAAAACCAATAAACTTCAGGCATATAAATATCGTCCTGCCGGTGGGAATTAGTTTTTATACATTTCAAACCATGAGTTATTCAATTGATGTATATAAAAAGAAACTCGAGCCAACAAAAAATTTTATCGCCTTTGCGGCTTTTGTAGCTTTTTTCCCACAGCTTGTGGCAGGCCCCATAGAACGGGCGGCAAAGTTACTGCCACAGTTTTATATAAAAAGGGTTTTTAATTATGAGAAGGCTTCTGACGGCTGTAAGCAGATCTTGTGGGGCTTTTTCAAAAAAATGGTTATTGCCGATAACTGCGCGGTATATGTAAATATGGTTTTTGACCATTATAAGAACTATTCGGGCAGTACGTTGTTATTAGGGGCGGTGCTTTTTGCTTTCCAGATATACGGCGATTTTTCAGGTTATTCCGACATAGCCATAGGGACATCCAAGCTTTTCGGTGTCACCTTAATGAAAAATTTTGCGTTCCCCTATTTTTCCCGGGACATGGCAGAATTTTGGAGAAGATGGCATATATCCCTTACCACCTGGTTCAGGGATTATGTTTATATTCCCCTGGGAGGCAGCAAGCGGGATACGCTTATAAGCATTAGAAACACTTTTATTATTTTTTTAGTAAGTGGATTCTGGCATGGCGCCAATTGGACATTTATTGCCTGGGGCTTTATAAATGCCCTTTATTTTCTGCCCCTTATGTTGTTAAAAAGGAACCGTCAAAACAAGGATACTGCCGCGGCAGGTAAAACATTCCCTGGTTTTAAAGAGCTGGTATCGATCATTAGTACTTTTTTTCTGACAGTAATAGGCTGGATATTCTTTCGCTCCTATACAATCCGTGACAGCGCGGGCTATTTAGCAAAAATATTTTCAAAAACAATTTTTAAAAAACCGGCTTTTAATATCGTGTCAAAATACAGCATTGTCGGTGCCCTTATATCAATTATAATCCTTATCAGTATCGAATGGATAAACAGAGACGAAGAATACGGGCTTAAAAAACTTCCAAAAAGTAAATTGCTGCGATGGGTCATCATTATAGGTATCACCATGGTTATTGTTGAATTAGGCGGCGCACAGCAGGAATTCATCTATTTCCAATTTTGAGAGGACATATGAAAAAATTCATCAAAAAATTTGTGATATATACCTCCATTGTTGCAGGGGTACTGAGTTTTTCTATTGGAGCGACTTACTTTATAGTGTCAAGTGCAAGTTTTAATCTGCCAAGGGATAAAAACATTTTGATCCTAGGGGATTCTCATACAGAACGGGCAATTAACGACCGTATTCTTACTAAATCCGTCAATCTGGCTGAAAGTGCGACCGCTTATCTGTATTCTTATGTCAAATTAAGAAAATTAATCAAAAATAACCCCCAAATTGATACGCTGCTGTTGTCTTTTCACAGCAGTGTTTTTCTAAATAACCAGGATTACAGACGGACTATTTTAGATAATAGAATAGTAAGGTTTGTCCCAAAATATATTACATTGTTTGCCGCTGAGGAATTTGCTTTTTTTAGAAATAGAAAGGACTTTTATTGGTCCATATTAAAATTGCCATTAAAAAACGTCAGAACTATTGCAAAATTTATTATACGCCGCAGAGTTAGCTATAAAGATCTATACATCGGCGGTTTTAAAAATTCGAATAGTAATAATATACCTAATGAAGATAGCGCAGAAGATCAAGAAAACGTGAAACATAAGGAGATAAACACGGAATTACAAATATCCCAATACTTGATGAAGATCATTGATCTGTGTGAGGAGAACGGCATAACCTTGGTTTTGATCAATACCCCTACGTATATGCCGGAAAAATATGGAAATCCGGAATTGGCCAGGTATTACTATCACCGTTATTTAGAAAACAGAGGTGTCCACTACCTCGATTATTCTGATTTCCCCTTGCCGGATTTTGGATACAGCGATATCGGGCACTTAAATCCAAAGGGTGCCGAGATATTCACCCGGTATCTTAACGACAATTACAATGAAGATGTGCTAAACTGAATTTATGGACCATTCAGTAATATTCGGCATACGATTGAAATATATTGGCTAAAATGTTGACCAATATATTGACCAATAATACAAAATAGTGTAATATGGTTACGGAGGGTATTATGGTAAATTTAACACAGGATTTAAAGCCAATTTCATATGTAAAAGCCCATATTACGGAGGTTGTGGATTATGTTGGGGATTCAAGATCCCCTGTTGTAATTACACAAAATGGAGAAGCAAAGGCTGTTTTAATGGATATAGAAAGTTATGAAAAAACAATTCATGCAGTTGCTTTATCAAAATTATTACATTTAAGTGAAAAATCAGCAATAGATGGAAAATTAATACCCCATGAGAAAGTAAAGGAAAGAATTGAAAAAACATTACGGCAGATAAAAAAATGAGAAAAATAGAATGGACTCCCGATGGGGAAGATTCCTTCAATGAAATTATAGAATATTTTTATTTAAGAGCCGACGAAAATACTGCAAGGAAAATATTTAACAAAATTAATAAAGAAATAGAATTATTGCAAATTGATGAGATAAAAACAAAGGTATCCCCAGAATTAAAGGATATTGGAATAAATGATATTTATCAATTAACAATAAACCCATGGATAGTATATTATAAAATAAATGAAGATAACAAAAAAATAAAAATATTATTAGTATTAGATGGTAGAAGGAATATAGAAAAATATTAATAGGTAAAGTAATAGATAATAAATTGTAAAAGCAATCGTACATCCCATAACCGGACTGCTGAAGTCACAAAGAGCCTCCTATTCATCACACCGTGTTTCATGGCGCCTCCAGCAAAAAGTCGATGATATTCCGCAGCCGTATTCCCTCGTAATCAGTGGTGAAGGTCTTGTCCATGGTAAGGATGGTTTTCTCGTAGTTGTCCCGTATCAGAAGCAGGGGCTGCAATTCCCGCTGACGAGTGGTTTCGTCCAACACGGATGGTTTTACAAGGGAAGTCGATGTGCTAAACTGAATTTATGGACCATTCAGCAATCTTCGGCCCCCTTGTTTCCGCAGGCTATTCGGTAAGGCTTCATAGTTTCAGCGCCCTGGATTGCTATATGAGACTGGCCCCCTTGCCCTATACCCTGGCGGAAACCAGCGCCGATATTCCGGCATTGGCCCGGCTCCTGGAGGGGCTGCGTTTTCCCGGCGCGGATATCGCCGATGGGGCGGTGGATATGGATGGACAAAGCTGGTACTTCCGCTGTGTTGATCCCGATGATATCCGCCATCCGTCCTATACCTTATTATCCCTAACCCAGGATTGGAAAACCAAACGTTTCCGGGACCTCCTGGATATGTACCCCCTGATCCGGGAACTACGGGACCAAGGCCGGGGCATCACCCCAAAAAACACCATCCCCGAGCCCGCCGTTTCCGCTCCCTGGTGGACCGGCCTTACCCCCGGCGGCGATCGTTACCAGGCGCTCATGGACGCCGCGCTCATCCTGGCCCGGTACGGCAAGTACGAGGATTCCACCGTTGATCCACACACTCCACCCATCGTCAAAATTCTGCGGCTCCTGGATACCCTTAAGCCGGGTCTTACGCCTAAACCTGAAGCGCAACGGCTCCTCCTAACAGGCATCCTGGTGTCCCCACGTCCGGATCTGGGGCTGGAACTTCTCAAGGCCGCCGGTTTCATCCGGGAGTTTTGGCCGGAACTCGCTATTCTGGATGACGTGGATCACTCCAAAGAATTCCATCCCGAAGGCAATGTATGGAAGCACACCCTGGAAACCTTTCGATACCGGAAAACTGTAGGGCATGGCCCTAGTTCGGGAAATGGCCAAACGGCCCATAATCATTCGGCCTACGATCTCCGTCTTTCCCTGGGGCTTTTGCTCCACGATGTAGGGAAGCCCCTGGCAGTCTCTTCCGGAAGCCGCCGTTTCGATGGTCATGCAGAGTTGGGCGCCAGGGCGGCCCGGAAATTTCTGGAACGCCTGGAATTCGATCCCCCGCTTATCGAAGATATTTACTACCTGGTAAAAAACCATATGCTCCCCGCGGCCTTGCCCAGGCTGCCCCTAATCAGAACCCAGGAAATTTTGGAATCCCCCCTGTTCCCTACCCTGCTGGAACTCTACCGCTGTGACGAGTCCTCGTCCTTCAAGGGCCTGGACGGCTACTATGAAAGCAGCGCCGCCTATCAGAGCTACCTGCGGAATCGCCGTAACCCATACCGGTCCGCAGACGGAAAAAAGATGGGAAAACGGAGCATCCGGGGATATTGAATTATCACCCCCGGCTATATGGGAATTTATTAATGTAATCGACCGGATCTTTTCAAAATCAATTATTGAATTTTTGCAAGGTTCTTAGAAATACTGAATGCGTAATCGCCGATTTTTTCTATTTTTCGTACAAGATCAATATACAATAACTCCGCTTTAACATTAGCGCCGTTTTTAAGCCGTTTCTTAGCGATTTTCTTAAATTCCTTTCGAAGACTATCAATTTGAATTTCAAATTCCTTTGCTTCTTTTAATTCTTCTCCGGTCAAATGCCGGTTAATATGTACCGTAATGAAATCTAAAAACTTTTTGGTAATATCCGCATATGGTAAAAGACGTTCAAAATCGGCTTTTTCAAAGGATATCTTCTTCTCAAGACTGCGTTTTAATAACATTGCAACGGTAAAACAATCATCCGTCATATTTTCAAGGTCGCTTACAATGGTGATCAACAAAGGGATATTGTTTTTTGTTTTTTTGTTTATAGATAATTCAGAGCATTTTAATAAATAGTTTGAGATCTCCTCTTTCATCTGATCGGCATAATTTTCCTGTTTTTCTAGTATATCTATTTTTTTTTCAACGAATTGATCCGTTAAGTCTACAAATCCTTCCCTAAGAACTTTAAACATAGTATTTACGACCATTGTCATATCGGCTATTTCTTTCTCCACACGGATTATGTGCGCTTCTCCGCTGTCCTTTATACCGGACGAAATAAATTCAAGGTGATATTCACTGGGAATTTCTACGCTGTTATTGGCCTTGATAATTTTTTGGGTAAATAGGGCTATTTGTTTCACAAAGGGCAGGAAAATAATTGTAGAAAAAACGTTAAATACGGTATGGAACATTGCAATGTGAATTCCTATTGATGATTCCACCGTTCCCGGTGTAATAAAATCGACCAGGGCAAGCAGGGGTTTAAAAAATAAGCAGGCGATTATGGTTCCGGAAACGTTAAACAAAACATGTACCAACGCTGCGCGCCGTGCGTTTACCAATGCGCCGATTGAAGCAAGAGGAGCGTCTGTTGTGGTACCGATGTTGCTGCCCAACGTCAGTGCCGCGGCAAATTCCCAGGTGAGCAAGCCGTTATAGGCCATGGTAATAATTATTGCGGTTACCGCGCTTGATGAATTGACGATTGCGGTAACAACCGCTCCCACAAGGACGCCAATAAGCAGACCCTTTACACCTGAGCTTGCTATCCCCGATAAAAATACCTGCAAAGTATCGGTGTTTAAATCCGGTATAGCCTCAGACAACCATTCCAGCCCTAAAAAAAGAAGCGAAAAACCCATGAGGGTTTCACCTAAATTTTCCAGGTGAAGGCGCTTTAGGGTTATTAAAAGAAAACCGATACCAAATGCCGGAATCGCAAAGGCGGTGATGTTAAATTTAAACCCAATAAGTGAAACAATCCATGCCGTTCCGGTTGTTCCGATGTTTGCGCCGAAAATTACCCCTATGGACTGTTCAAGGGTCAGAATTCCCGCATTGACAAAAGAAACGACCATGACCGTTGAGGCGCTTGAAGACTGAATGATAAGCGTAATAAGGGCGCCGGTTAAAACCGCCATCACACGGTTGTTTGTCATAAAGCTCAAAACACGGTGTAATGTTTGCCCGGCGCTTTTTTGAATACCGTCACTCATTAGCTTCATGCCGTACAGCAAGAATCCCAAGCTGCCAAAAATTTGAAATATAATTGCTATTATTTTCATAATTTATGGATTTCCTTCTAACAATTGTTTTTTAATTAATTACATTAACTATTTTTTATTATTTCCATCTATGCCCTATTATACTATTTTCTAATTCTTTGTCCACCCTACTTCCCCGCTTCCGGAGGGGAATCAAAAACTCGTTTACGCGAGGGAGTTTGAGGATCGGCGGAGGATTCAGGCGGCAGCCGTATCTGGTAAGCCGGCGCCGTCAGGCTTATCCCCGCCTCGGTGAACCCATCCTGCAGGTTTTGATACAGCTCCGAGTAGATGGCCGGTACTTTTTCTACCGCCTTGGTATATACATTGATCTGGTACCGGGCGTAATAATCATCCAGGGCGGTTTGTAATACATACGGACCGGGCTTTTCTTCTGTTAGAGCGGTCTTTTTTGCGGCGGCAAGGAGAATCTCGTGTACCTGGGGCCAGGGCACCGCATAGCCCATGGTAACTTCCGCATGAAGGATCAGCCCTTCCTCGTTTTCTGTGGAGGAGGTATGGTAGTTTACGATTTTAGAGGACAGGACCATCAAATTAGGAAAAGTAACGTACTCATTCTTATGGGTGATAATCCTGGTAACCATGGCCGACTTCTCCACCACAAAGCCCACCGTATCGTTGAGCTGTATCCGGTCTCCGATTTTAAATGGCCGCATATAGGTAATCACCATCCCGGCTACCATGTTTCCAATGGCGGAGCTGGACCCCAGGGAAACGATGATACCCACAAATACGGAAACTCCCTGGAAGGCATTAGACTCGGCCCCGGGAAGATAGGGATAAATAATGGCCACCATGAAGGCGTATAAAAGGATCCGTAAAATATTAAAGGTAGGCCTGGCCCAGTCGGCGTAGAAACCCGGTATCACCAGCCTTTCTTTTTCAATACGAAGGGCGAAAAATTTGAGAGTCTGAATTACATATCTGGTTATGATGACGATAATTGCGATGGTAAAAACATTGGGAATATAACCGAGTATCCCAAGGCCGATGTCTTTAAGGGGGTTCAGAACATACCCGAATAATTTATCCGCTAGATTTTTGGTCAGGGTAAACAGACTGAATACAATAGGAATGGTAAGGTACAGCTGAAAGGCGGTAACAATATATTTAGCTATTTTTAATAGGGTAAAAAGTATGTTCAGTATCTGCTTGGTATCCATGATATGGAACTTTTTTACGGTCAGGGATTTAAAGTGTTTGCTCCCATAAATCGTAAGCTTTCCCTGAAACCACTTAAAAAAATACCAGATGAGCCGTATAAACAGGGCCTGGGCAATTATGATTGCCGCCGCAATTCCTAGGCGCATTAGGATATTCAGCTTAAAACCGTTATCCACTTCGATGGCATTTTTTATATTCTCACCCAGTGTTTCTGCATTCCCGAGGATCCCCTTGTGGGATGCCGCATCCGGAACGGCAGTTCCTGCCGATGCCTCAGGTATCGTTTGATCCAGAATTATCCCCACGGCCGCCGCATCTTTGAGAGCGGCCTCGCCGTCCGCGACTGCTTCCGGGGGGGAATCTGCAGCCTCGGCAGAAGATTCCTCAGCCGCTGCGTTGAAGGGAAGCAGTAAAACTATCAGTGTTATACATAAACCAAATATATAGTTTCGAATCTTCATAGCAGCCCCCTTTAGAAAATTAACAGCAACTGGCTATGGCGCCTTCAAGAGCATCAAGTTGGGGTGAAATAGTTGCCATGGGATCAGTTTTTTTCCAGAGATTGGAAAATTTTTCCGGTATATCAAGTTGTTGGCCCGTGGCCTGCAAAACCAAATCGGCATGTTTTGCCGGATGCCCCGTGGCCAGGACCACCACATGGCCGTTAAACCCAGCGGTTTGGGATAAACGCCGGGCGGCGGCAAAGGCTACCGCACCGTGGGGATCCAGCAGGATATGATAGTCCTTCCAGGCCTTTTCCATAGCGGCTAAGGTTGTCCGGTCATCAATGGCATCGGGAAATACCATATTCCGCATTACCGCCGGAGCTTCCTTATAAAAAGATGCCAGCCTTTCATAGTTTGAGGGGACGCTTACATCCAGGGCCGGTGAATTGGTCTGAATCAGTTTCCCCGGCTTAAAGTCCTTACCCTTGATATAGTCCCCAAAAGCATTATTAGCATTCATGGCGGCGATGAAGCCGTTCACGGGCATTCCCATTTTCCAGGCATAGAGCCCGGCGATCAAATTGCCAAAATTCCCCGTGGGTACACTGAATATCAGCTCTCCCTTAAGGATTTTTTTCAGTTTGATAAAGGCATAAAAATAGTAGAAAACCTGAGGAAGAAGACGACCCGGATTAATCGCATTTGCGCAGGTAATCCCATACCGTTCCGCAAAAGGCCGGTCGTTTATAGCCTCAAGAATAAGACGCTGGCAGTCGTCAAAGGTACCCTTAATCTGAATGGGAATGACATTACCGCCATTGGTGATATAGGACTTGGGGTCCAAACCCCGGACCGGACCGGAAGGATAGAGTATAACCGAAATCATACCCTTACGTTGGGAAAAGGCATGGGCTATGCTGACCCCCGTATCCTGTCTGGCCGCAGAGAGTATCATGGCCCGCTGGTCGTTTTTAAGGAGCTCCTCCATAACCGCCGCTAAAAAAGCAATGCCATAATCTTTAAAGACGCCGGTAGGTCCGTTACAAAGGGTTAAAACGGAAAAATTATCGTCCAGTTGCTTTAGCTCCGGTTCAAAATCAAAGGCGCTTTCCGCTACCCGGGCCGCAGACAAGGGGTTTAGCTCCCCCTGCAGCAGGGCTGGCGCCACCGTGGCGACCAATTCCGGATAGCTGGTCTCGGTATCCATATAGAGAACATACTGCCGCATATCTAATACTGAAGCGGGAACATACAGCCCGCCGTCCATGGGGAGACATTGAAGAATTGCATCTTTAAAAGAAACCAGGGGATCATTTGACCGGGTAGACCTAAACTGCATGGACATCCTCTATATTCATAGTTTACTCTCCATAATACACATGGGCAAGGGGACAAAAAGCAGCATTGATTTACCGGGTAACCGGGGTTAGAATAGTAATTATTTCTACGGAAAGGGCGTATTATGAAATTTGTGCAATTTGGCGGAGGCAATATCGGCCGTTCTTTTATCGGAGCCTTGTTTTCCCGTGCTGCCTGGGAAGTGGTCTTTGTCGATGTGGATCCCGTCCTGGTTTCCCGACTCAATCAGGAACGATATTATACGGTGGTAATCAAGCGGGATGGAAAGGCCGATGAAAGCCGAAGCATTGGGCCGGTGCGGGCGGTTGACGGCCGGGATATTGAGCTTGTCAGCACGGAGATCGCTGATGCGGATATAGCCGCCACCAGCGTAGGCAAGAACGCCCTTCCCAAGGTGCTGCCGGTTCTGGCCCGGGGCCTTGAAAAGCGCTTTAAAAAGGATCCGGAACGGCCTCTGGATATTATTATCGCTGAAAATGACCGGTCTGCCCCGGAGCTCTTCCGGAATATCCTTACCCGGGAACTGGGTCCGGAGTATCCCTTTTCGCGCCTGGTGGGCCTGGTGGAGACCAGCATTGGAAAAATGGTACCCCTCATGCGGAAGGAAGATCTGGCGGAGGATTCGCTCCGGCTTTTTGCGGAGGAATACGAAACCCTGATCCTGGATAAGAAGGGCTTTAAGGGTCCCCTGCCGGAAATAGCGGGTCTGTGTCCGGTGGAACCCATAGAAGCATACGTGGATAGAAAGCTTTTTGTCCATAATTTGGGCCATGCCGCAACGGCCTATCTGGGATATCAAAAGGACCCCAGGGAACCGTTTATTTCCGGAGCATTAAAGTTGGAAGGGGTTGAACAAGGGGTCAGGGCGGCCATGAACGAGGCGGCCGATGCCCTGGTTTTAGAATATCCCAAATCCTACAGCCGGCAGGATCTCCGGGATCATATTGAGGATCTCCTTTCCCGGTTTAAGAACTCCGCCTTGGGGGATACGGTACACCGGGTGGGCCGGGATCTGCGCCGAAAGCTAAGCCGGGAGGATCGCCTGGTAGGGGCCATGCTGCTCTGCGCTAAACACAATGTTCCCTTTGGCGCAATTGCGGCGGTGTATAAGGCGGCGCTGAACTTTGCTGCGGCGGATGAAAAGGGTCTCCCCTTTCCCGCAGATGCCCAGTTCCGATCGGAATTTATTTCCGGAGATACAGGAACCGTTCAGTTTGCAGAAATACTACAGAATGTATCCGGATTAGACAGTAATACTGTTATTGATAAAAAAGTAATAGATCTGTTGAAAAATGGAAGGATAGAATGATTATTCATGGAACCGGCTGCTGCCTAATGGATTTTTTATACCCTTCGATTGATTTTTCCGCCCCCGCTTTTCATCAGGCCCTTTCCCGGCAGGATGGGGACGGCGGACTTCATCCGGGACACCTGGTTTTTGCCGAAGACTTTGAACGGTTCATGGGAAAGCCCTACGAAAGCGCCCTGATGGATATAAGCAACGGCATTACCCATGCTTCCTATAACCTTGGGGGGCCTTCGGTGGTATCCCTAACCCACGCCGCCCAGGTCCTGGGCGAAGGCGCCGATGTGTTTTTTTTCGGGTGCCGGGGCAATGACGATACGGGGAACCTTGTGGAAGCCGCCCTTTCCCGGCTGCCCTTCCGGAAGTACCGGCTGGTAACAAAACCGGGCGCCACCCCCCGGACAGATGTGCTTTCGGACCCCCATTACGATAACGGCCACGGAGAGCGGACCTTTATCAACCTTTTAGGGGCAGCCTGTAATTTTGATCCCGATTATTTGGAAGATGCTTTCTTCGATGCGAATATAATTGCCTTTGGCGGAACCGCTCTGACGCCGTCCATTCATGACGGTCTTACGGGGCTCCTCAAGCGGGCCCGGGAAAATGACGCAGTAACGGTGGTGAATCTGGTTTATGATTACCGCAGTGAAATCAACGCCCCGGGCCGGAAGTGGAAACTCGGGACCGGGGACGACGCCTATCCCTTTATTGATGTGCTCATTGCCGACCGGGACGAAGCCTTGAAAACATCCGGCTGTTCCACATCGGAGGATGCGGCGGCTTGGTTTCTTTCCCGGGGAACCGGGGCGGTACTGATTACCGAAGGGGCGAGGTCTATCAGGATTGCTGCGGGAAAGGGGATATGCAGTCCCCTGGAAACACAAACCCTGCCGGTCTGCGAAGAAGTCAACCGGGAGCTGGCTAGTTTCCCCGAGCGAAAGGGGGATACCACCGGCTGCGGGGATAACTTTGCCGGGGGCATTATCGCCGGTATTGCGGAACAGTTAGCCCTGGCGCCAAAAAATAAAATCGATCTCCGGGAAGCCTGTATCCTTGGGACCGCCGCCGGGGGCTTCGCCTGTTTTACCGTGGGAGGTGTTTTTTACGAAACCTATCCCGGAGAAAAACGGGAACGGCTGGCGCCCTATATTGCTGCGTACCGGAAACAGATAGGATATTTATAATTTGGAGCAATGGTGAATATCATCCTCTTTGAACCCCACGAGGCGGGGAAAAGTCTCCCTAAACGGGATGAACGGACTGTCCATCTGCTCAAGGTGCTGCATAAAAAGCCCGGCGATTCCTTTGACGCGGGTATCCTGGGGGGCCATCTGGGTACCGGCAGGATCGAGTCGATCAGTTCCGATGGAGCCCTGACCTATTCCCTGGATTTACCGATGGACCCTCCTCCCCGGCTGCCCATACGAATCGCTGTGGGCTTTCCCCGTCCTATACAGCTCCGCCGGCTCCTGCGGGACCTTTCCAACCTGGGCCTCTTAGCGGTGGACCTTATGGGGACCGACCTGGGCGAAAAAAGCTACCGGGACACCAAGCTGCTTACCGACGGCGGCGCCCGGGCAGCCCTTATTGAAGGGGCGGTCCAGGCCCGGGATACCACCATCCCATCCTTATCCACCTACCCAAACCTGGAAGCCTGGCTGGAGGAACAGCCCTGGAAAAAGACGCCCGGCGATACTTTCCTCATAGCGCCGGACAATGTGCGGCCCGTGGGGGCCATGGCGAACCTGCCTATCCGTCAGTGTCCCGTGGTTTTAGCCATCGGTCCGGAGCGTGGCTGGTCCGACCGGGAGCGGGACCTTCTGGAGACCGCCGGTTTTGCCCGGCTCTCCCTGGGAAAGCGGGCTCTGCGTACTGAAACCGCCTGTGTGGCTGCGGCAGTACTGGCTATGGAAAAAACCGGAGAACTTCGGTAAAATAATTTTATGAATCAAGATCAGGTTAGGACTATCCTTCTTTCGATAGAAGACGCCCCCATGGAGTTTACCCTCATCTTTTCCGGTAAAAAAAGTAAAAAGGTAAACGGCCTTTACAAACCGGATACCCGGGAGATCATCATCCATAACCACAATTTTGAGGATGATAATCTGCTCCTGTATACCGCCATCCATGAATACGCCCACCATCTCCACGCCTGTTCCCTGGGCGGCAAACTTCCCTCCCGCTCCCATACCACGGAATTTTGGGGCATACTCCACGATCTCCTGGAAAAGGCCGAGGCCAAGGGTGTTTACAAAAATGTGTTTACCGAATCACCGGAACTGGCGGAACTGACCGAAACCATTCGGAAAAAGTACCTTTTGCAAAACGGCAGCCTGGTTAAGGAATTAGGTATGCTGCTCCTCAAGGCCGGCGAGCTCTGCGACAGTATCGGCGCCCGGTTCGAGGATTATATAGACCGGGTTCTCTGCATCCCCCGCTTGGCGGCCAAGATGTCCATGAAAATGTTTGAGTATGACCTTGACCCATCCCTGGGTTCCGATAATATGCGCTTTCTTGCGGGAATCAAAAATGACGATAACCGGGCGGCTGCGGAAAAATCGCTTCTTGGAGGAAAAAGCCCGGACGCTGTAAAACGGGAGACCATGAAAAAGCCCCAGGAAGAGGATCCCCGGGATAGGCTGGAAAAGGAAAAGCTCCGGCTAGAGCGAACCATCAATTCCCTGACCAAACGCCTGGACGAGGTTGAGCGGGAACTGGAAACTATCCTCTAAGAAAAAATAACACACACCGGAGTGGGAACCGGGTACGCAAATAATTTTACAAGATCCCCGGTAGCCCGGTTAATACGGAACACCGCCATGGTATTTGAATCCTGATTACAGACTAAAAGAAAATTTCCCGATGGATCGATGGAAAAATCCCGGGGAGTTTTGCCCCCCGAAGGAATACAGCCCGTAAGGGTTAGGGCGCCGGATGCGGCATCCCGCTTAAAAACAGCAATACTATCATGACCCCGGTTGGAGGTATAAACAAAATTTCCATCGGGACTGATTTTTATTGCCGCAGCGATACTGTTTAATCCGGCGATCCCCTCAGGCAGGGCCGATATATTTTGCAGTTCTTCGAAAATTCCCGTTGATTGGTTATATTTTAGTACATCCACGGTGGAAGCCAATTCGTTTATACTATAACCATGGGTCCCGGTGGGATCAAAAATCCCGTGCCGGGGGCCGGCGCCGGGGTTGACGTTGAACCAGGGAATTGCCGCCGCGGTTAAGGGCAGATCTGCAAAAGGATCAAAGGAATAGGCCATGAGCCGATCGGTACCCAGGTCAAAGGCAAAGCCCCTAGTAAAGCTTCGATCAAACAAAAAAGAATGCGCGTGGGGCCCTTCCTGCCGTTCCGTATTAGGGCCGGCGCCGGAAAGCGTGATAACCTGGACCGCCTTGCCCAGGACGCCATCCGGTCCCAGGGGCAGTACCGCGAGGGTACCGCTGGCATAATTGGAAACCACCGCATGGGTTTCCCGGTCATTTATCACCACATGGCAGGGGAAAAAACCTTCACTGGGAACCTGATTTAACCGCGCCAGTTTCCCGGACAGGGGATCCCGCTTAAAGGCGCTCACCATGCCGCCGCCCTCATCTTTACCCAACTCGTTTATCGCATAGAGATATTTTTTCGACGGCGCCACGGTTAGAAATGACGGCTTAGGACTTTCCGCAGCGATGCGGATATCTTCAATCCTGCCCTCTTCCATATCCAGGGTAAAGGCGTATATTTCTTCGCTATATGTACCAAGGTAACCGGTTATTCTGTTGCCCATGCTAATTTTACTTCCCGTTCTTTTTATAGCCTTCGTTTTTTGCAGCAATACTCTCTTCCAGCCGTTTAAGGGTCTCCCTAAAATGCTCATCGCTTATTTTTTCGTAGGGATCTCCGCTGGCAATATTCGGTTCCGCCGGAGCTTCTTTATCGGTACTAGGCGGTTCCGACACAGCGTTACTAAGCGGCTGAGACACTACAGGAAGCTGCGCTGGAAGTACCGGCGGATCCCGGCTTAGCCTGAAGGAAATACCCGTAATATTCTGGTCCGGAAAACGGCGGCGCAGGGCATCCAGAAGATCCTTTTCCCTGGTTTGCAGGATCTGTATCCATCCGGGATGATCCGCCTCTATTAAAAGAACGGAATGTTCCAGCTCCCGGATCCGGGAATGGGCGGCAAGCTTGTCCCCCGCAATGGATTGCCAGGATGAAAACAATTCCGAATATCCCCGGGCAGTATTAAGCACCCGTTCATCAAGAAATGCTGAAAGCAAATCCCCTGCTTTTTTCATGGGTCCCCCCGGTCCGCGTTTTGGGCAAATACTTGCCCACCCTGTACAGTATATACCAGGGTATCGGATTTACGGTACCGCTCGTAGGGCTCTTCGGGGAGAAAGGTGTAAAAGGCCTGATCATACCCGGGCATCACTTCCAGGAGCCGCCGCCGCTTTTCCGGGTCCAGCTCCAGGAGCACATCGTCCAGGAGCAGTACCGGGTTGCGGCCGGTCATCTCGGAAAAACGGCAGGCCTGGGCTATACGTAGGAGCAAGGCCAGAAGCCGCCGCTGACCCGTGGATGCCTTGGCGGAAAAGTCGGCGCCGGTACGGGTAAAACTGTACCGGTCCCGGTGGGGGCCGGAAAGGGAGATTCCTGCGGAAAGGTCCGCCTCCCTGCGCTCTTCCAGGAAGGCCATAGCGGCCCCCGGGGTCGAAGCTTTCCAGGAAGGGGTATACCGGACGGCTATGCCCCCTATACCGGCCACGGTTTCATAGAGGGGTCCAAAGGTTTCAGAAAAGCGCCGGGCGGATTCTTCCCGTTTTTCCATAAGCCTTAATCCATAGGTCGCAAGCTGGGGATCCAGGGCATCCAGTATAGATGTATCCTGACCATCCCTCAGTACGGCATTACGACTTTTTAGTACCTTCCGGTAGCGCCGGAGATCGTCCAGGTAAACCGGATCGTAGAGACTTTGATTTTGGTCAAAAAACCAACGCCGCCGTTCCGGGGTTCCGGCGACAAATTCCATATCCTCATGGCAAAATACAATACAGGGACTTATTTCCAAAAGTTCTTTCCGGTCTTCCGCCTGTTTTCCATCAATAAGTACGATTTTTTTTCCCTTCTCAAACTTGACTAAAATATTTTCATAGAGGGAATCGGAAAGTTTTACCTCTGCGGAAAAGTCCTTTTCTCCGTTACGAGTTACCTCTCCGTCCCGAACCCCTCGGAAAGAAGCGGCGTAGGAACAAAAATAAAGGGCTTCAAGAAAATTTGTTTTGCCCTGGCCGTTTTCCCCAACTAAGAAGATATCCTTTGCCCGGATATCAACTTCCGTATCCGAAAGGTTCCGGAAAGAAGCGGTTCTTAGGGTTTTAAAAGCCAAGATTAATCGAGCTGCATGGGCATAAGGATATGGAAATAATCCTTTTCCGGTACCGGCTTTATGGTTATTACCTTATTCGGCTCCGTAAAGTGGATACTGATTTCATCCTCGGACATAACCTTCAGCGGTTCTTCGATGTACCGGTAATTAAGGGCGATGGAAATCTCCTCTCCATCGTACTTGCAGGGTATCTCTTCCTTCGCGGTACCTATATCACTTTCTTCAGAAGAAATAGTTATAACCCCGGGTGCAACACCAAGGTATACACGCCGGGACTTCTGTTCTACCAGAAGGGATACACGCCTAAGGGCATCCAACACTTCAAACCGGTTCATAGAAAAGGAATGACTCTGACTTTCCGGAATAACCCGGTGATAATTTGGAAACTGCCCTTCAATCAACACCGAAGAGAGCTGGTAGGAACCAAATTTGATAAAAATAATTTTGTCCGTTATGGATATTGCCACAAGCCCCTCATCCCCGGCCCTTTTCATAATGATATTGAGAATTTTCGGAGGCACTATGATACCGGCAAAATCCTTTATATTCGCCCCTACCGCTTTATCGATATACGCAAGCCGCCTGCCATCGGTAGCCACCATGATAAGCTTTTCGCCCTGCTTTTCAAAAAACACCCCGTTCATAAAATAACGGGTTTCATCATCGGAAACCGCAAAAACGGTCTGTAAAATCATTTCTTTAAATTCTTTTACCGGCAATTCAAAAAGGTCATTAGTACTTGGTACGGGAAATTCGGGGAATTTATCCGATGCAATACTTTTTAGCTGGAATCTTGCCTTTTTAAGGGTTGGTTTGATAATTATCTTCGTATCGCTCTGATCAAATTCCAATTCCCCATCGGGTATGGAATTGATAATTCCAAGAAATTTATCCCCAAATACCGTGGTAGATCCCTCTTCCAAAACCGTCACCGGAACCCTGGTTTCAAAATTAACCTTTATATCCGTAGCCTTAATAATAAGGGAATCATTTTCTGCTTCCAGGTAAATATTTGAAAGAATGGAAATTGCATTCTTGGATGATATAATTTCCTGGGCTATGGTAATTTCTTTGAGAAGTACACTTTTTTCACAGGTAAACTTCATATATCTCTATCTCCTATATATGTATATATAATAGTAGTAGTGGTAGTAGGGGATGCTTTTATGTTGAAAACATAGATAATTCTTTATAATATAAAGAATTAAAACCACCATATTTTCTTAATAAGGTATCCCTTTTATCCACAGTTTCCACTGCTGCCATAATAATTCACATCCTATACTCCATATAATAACATCTTATTAGTTCTTTACGCCATGGGTTTTTATGGACCGCATAATATTTTGTATTTCCGAATCCACCTTAGGATCCGCCCGGATCATTCCCTCTATTTTGTCGCATGAATGAATTACCGTGGCATGATCCCGACCGCCAAAGGACTGTCCTATCTCGATGGTAGAATAGTCGGTAAGCTTCCTGGCTATATACATGGCAAGCTGCCGGGGGAAAACAATGCTTTGGGTTCGTTTTTTACCCTTAAGATCGATAAGGGACAATCGGTAGTAATCCGCCACTTCCCGTTGAATTATTTCAATAGATAAATTGGACTGTTTTGGGGACGTAAAATTATCCCGCAGCTGTTCCTGGGCAATTTCCAGGGTAACCGGTTTTTTTATAATGTCCGTATAAGCCACAAGCTTATTCATGGCGGATTCCAGATCCCGGATGTTGGTTGAAACGTTCCGGCTTATCAGCTCGATAACCTCATCGGGAATAGTGATTTTATGGGTTTCTATTTTTTTCTTTAAAATGGCAAACCGGGTCTCGTATTTCGGGGGCTGAAGGTCCACGTTAAGACCCCGTCCTACCCGGCTTTGGAGCCGGTCACTAAAATCTTTAAGCTCCGTGACCGGCCGGTCACAGGTAAATACTATCTGTTTATTTGCATCGTACAGGGCATTGAAGGTATGAAAAAGTTCTTCCTGGGTTTCTATTTTTTTCTGAAGAAAATGAATATCGTCAATTAATAGAACATCCACAAACCGATACTTGTTTTTGAAACTCGCTGTTTTATTCTCCCTAACGGCCTGGATAAACTCATTGGTAAAGGTCTCTGCGGTTATATAAATGATCTTACTCTCAGACCCCTTATGGATTTCATTCCCAATGGCCTGCATCAGGTGGGTTTTTCCTAATCCTACGCCGCCGTATATAAGCAGGGGATTATAGGATGTGGTTCCGGGATTCAGGGCAACAGCCTGGGCGGCATTTGCGGCAAAGTGGTTGTTATCCCCTATTATATAGGTATCAAATGTATAGTCTTCCCTAAGCTGGGAGTGGCGTTTTTTAGTTTCCGTACCTGGGACCGGCTTTGCAGAACTGACTGCGGTACGTTTTTCTCCGCCGATTGGCATGGCGGGACTTTCTTCCTTTGGCCGGGCATTTACAATAAAATTAATCGTTAAATTTTTACCGATAAGGTCACGTATTTTACCCTCAATGTAGAGTTGATAGCGCTGCCGTACCTGATCCTGATAGAATGTAGAGGGAACTCCGATGGTCAGTTCATTTTCCGAGGCATCCAGGTATTCCAGGTTGAACCACATGGTAAATTCCTGTTCCCCCAGCTCTTCCCGGATCTGATTCATTGTTTCTTTCCAGATTATATCGTAATCCCCGGCAGCCATGGTTCACCTTTTATAAAAATTATCAACACATTATCAACAATGGCTGATTATATATCCAAAACCTAAAAAAAGATATACAAATAAAAACAGTAATGATTACCTTAATACATGAATAGTAAAATAGACATAATTCATTGTATTATAAATAATTAACCAAAATAAAAATACTACTTACAGAAAAACTGAAAAATACTTCTTTTTTTCATTCAAATTTCCATACATTATGAGCAATTCATGCACAAGTTATTCACAGCGAGGGTCATTTTACCTTATCTTTACTTTTTTGTTCAAGATGAAATATACTATGGTATGAGTTCAACATATTCGGCCCAAAATATTCAGGTGTTAAAGGGCCTTGAGGCAGTGCGGAAGCGGCCCGGCATGTATATCGGGACCACCGGCATTGACGGTCTTCATCATCTCGTGTTCGAGGTAGTAGATAATTCGATTGACGAGGCCATGGCCATAAATCCGGAAACCGGTAAGGGTTTCTGCGACGATATTTTAGTGGTCCTTGAGGGCAACGATGTGGTCCGGGTGGAGGACAATGGCCGGGGTATCCCGGTGGACATCCACCCCGGGGAAGGAGTCAGCGCCCTGGAACTGGTTATGACCCGGCTCCATGCGGGGGGCAAGTTCGACAAAAACTCCTATAAAGTTTCCGGCGGCCTCCATGGGGTCGGTGTTTCCGTGGTAAATGCCCTGTCCGAATGGTGTGAAGCCTTTGTGCACATAGACGGTAAGATCCATACCCAGCGCTATCAGATCGGTGTGCCCGATGCGCCTACCCACGAGGCGGGAACCACGGACCGGCGCGGTACGGTGGTCCGTTTCAAAGCGGACACCTCTATTTTCGAGACCACCACCTATAACTTCGACGCCCTCTCCAACCGGCTGCGGGAACTGGCCTTCCTCAACAAGGGCTTAAAGATAACCATCCGGGATGAACGCCTCTCCACCCCCAAGGACCACGAATTCAAGTTTGATGGTGGGGTTAAGAGCTTTGTGGATTACCTTAACGAAAACAAGAACGTTCTTTACCGGGAGCCGATCTTTATTGAGGGCAGCCGGGATGGGGTCGAGGTGGAATGCGCCATCCAGTATAACGATGGGTATAACGAAATCATGTTCTCCTTCGTAAACGACATCAACACCCGGGAAGGGGGAACCCATCTGGTGGGTTTTAAATCCGCCTTAACCCGAACCTTGAACGAATATCTGAAAAAATCTAAACATGCCAAAAAACTGGAAGAATCCCTTTCCGGGGACGATGTCCGGGAAGGACTTACCGCAGTACTTTCCACCAAGGTACCCAATCCCCAATTTGAGGGACAGACCAAGGGAAAATTGGGAAATTCCGAGGTTAAGGGCATTGTGGAATCCCTGGTGAACGAGCAGCTGGAGTTGTACCTGGACCAGCATCCCGATGTAATTGGGAATATTCTGGAAAAATCGATCCTTGCCGCCAAAGCCCGGATCGCCGCCCGGCAGGCCCGGGATGCGACCCGCCGGAAAAACGCCATGGACAGCGCCGGCCTTCCGGGAAAGCTGGCGGACTGTTCCGAAAAGGACCCATCCCTTTGCGAGCTTTTCATTGTAGAGGGCGATTCTGCCGGAGGCTCCGCGAAGATGGGCCGAAACCGTCAGTTCCAAGCCATACTTTCCCTGTTCGGCAAGATGCTCAACGTAGAGAAAACCCGGATCGAAAAGGTGGTGACCAACGAAAAGCTCCAGCCCATTATCGCCAGCATAGGCGCGGGCTGCGGCGTTGAATTCGATATCGCCAAAATACGGTATCATAAAATTGTCATCATGGCCGATGCCGACGTGGACGGTTCCCATATCCGTACCCTGCTGCTTACGTTCTTTTACCGCTACATGACCGCGCTTATTGAACGGGGTCATGTATACCTGGCCATGCCGCCTCTCTATAAGGTTAATTACGAGAAAAAGACTTTTTACGCCTACGACGATGAAGAGAAAGACCGGCTTCTGGCGGAATCCGGACGGGACCCGGAAAAGGTCGCCATCCAGCGCTACAAGGGCTTAGGTGAAATGAACCCCGATCAGCTCTGGGATACCACCATGGACCCCGCCCAGCGTAACATCATCCAGATCCACCTGGACGATGCCGTAGAAGCGGAACGGATTTTCACCACCCTCATGGGTGAAGTGGTGCAGCCCCGCCGGGAATTTATTGAGGAGAACGCGCTGCTGGTAGCGAATCTGGACGTTTGACAAAATACTCCGCATTTTGCCTTGGAGGTTTATGCTTTGTTAGTCCTACTGTTGGTTCTTTGTATTCTCCTTTTTACGGCAGTAATAATTTTGTTTATTCTGTTACAAAAGAAAATTCGTCTAAGCAAAAATCTGGATAAATTGTTTAAAGAACGGATCAAAGAGCTGGAACAGAAAGTCCTGGCCTCGGATGCCGTCTTTTCGGTGATTCCCGATTTGATTTGTATTAAGAACCCTGAAGGGCGGATCACCCTTTCAAATAAAAGTTTTGAACGGTTTCTGAATTTGGCCCATGATGAGGTGGAAGGGGCGCTGGACACCGAACTATTTGTCAAGGATTTGGATAATTTTTTAAAATACCGGGAAAAAGAAAACGAGGTACTTGTTTCTAAAGAAACTATCAGCATTGAGGAGGAACTGTATTCCCCCTATTACAAAACAAGGCGCCTGTTCGAGACCATCAAGACCCCGGTAATATACCGGGGAGAAACCGGGGCGGTGCTGAGTATCGCCCGGGATATTACCGCCCGCCGGGCCGCCGAGCTGGATGCCCAGGAAGCGTCTAAGGCAAAAAGCGATTTCCTTTCCCGGATGAGCCACGAAATCCGCACTCCCCTGAACGCCATCATCGGCATGACTAAAATTGCACGGAAATCCATAGAAAATCCGGTAAAAGCTGCGGCTTCCATCGATCAGGTCAGCGCCGCTTCCGCTCACCTTTTGGATCTGATTAACAATATTCTGGATATCTCCAAGATTGAAAGCGGCAAATTTGAAGTCGCCTCCGAGCCCTTTAACATTAAGGAAGCCCTGGAAGAAATTTACATTATAAATGACCCGCGCTGCAAAGAAAAACAGATTCATTTTAAAGTTAACGCCGAAGATTTTGAGACCCTCAATGTGTGGGGAGATAAACTGCGGATTAAGCAGATCCTCATCAACCTGTTGGGCAACGCCGTAAAATTTACCCCCAAGGAGGGCCGGATTAGCCTGTTTATTTCCCGAAAGCTGGAAACCGACTCGTCCATCACCCTGGAATTTTCCGTGTC
Organism: Treponema primitia ZAS-1; assembly: GCF_000297095.1. NCBI lineage: Bacteria > Pseudomonadati > Spirochaetota > Spirochaetia > Treponematales > Treponemataceae > Treponema > Treponema primitia. The sequence continues at coordinate 71,904 of NZ_AEEA01000025.1, forward strand.
CGATGACGGCATCGGTATGACACCGGAACAGCAGAATAAGCTCTTTAACGCCTTTCAGCAGGCGGACAGCAGCATTGCCGGGCGTTTCGGCGGAACCGGCCTGGGCCTTGCTATCAGCCAGAACCTGGTGAACCTGATGGGCGGACAAATCTCCGTGGAAAGCAAGGTGGACGAGGGAACTACCTTCCGCTTTTCCCTTACCCTGGAAAAGGCGGAAACAAAGCAGGCGGAACCGGATACGGACATGGAAATCACTGAACTGGATTTGACGGGTAAACATATACTCCTTGCGGAGGATGTGGAAATAAACCGCATCGTCCTGATGGAACTTCTTTCCGAGACCCATGTGGAATTTACCGAAGCGGAAAATGGAAAAATAGCGGTAGATATTTTTTCTGCCGCCCAAAGCGGGTTTTTTGACCTTATCTTTATGGACATCCACATGCCGGTTATGGATGGATATGAAGCAACCCGGATAATTCGTACCATGGACCGGAACGATGCGGCGGCTATTCCCATTATAGCCTTATCGGCAAACGCCTACCGGGAGGATATAGACAAGGCTCTTGCCGCCGGAATGAACGGACATACGGCGAAACCTATTGATATCGACGCCATTAAAAAACTGCTTTATGACTTCTTAGTAAAAGCAAAGTGATCCACCATTACTATTTTTAAGGGAGAATACGGTGAAAAAGAGGGCGATAAAAATAGAATTTTGGTTTATCCTATTTGCGGTGCTTATGTTTTCCGCGGTAAGTCTTATGTCCCTGCGATCTATCCAACAGCAGGCGGGAAACGCCCGGGTAGTGAATTATGTCGGCATAGTCCGGGGCGCCACCCAGCGGCTGGTTAAGGAAGAACTGCGGCGTGAGAGCGATGATAAATTGCAGAAGCGACTGGATACCATTGTGGACGAGCTGATCACCGGAGGGCCGGTAAACAACCTGGTCCGTATACCCGGCGAGGATTTTCAAAACAACATGGCGGAGGTACGGAAAAGCTGGAACCTTTTAAAGGAGCAGATTCAGATCGTCCGCAACGGCGGGGATGATCAGGAATTGTACGATCAGAGCCAGCTTTATTTTGATCTTGCCAACGATACGGTTTTTAAAGCCGAAAGCTATTCCGAAACCCAGGTAAATAGATCCCGGAATATCCTTGTAGGGTTTACCCTATTTTTTATAATTATTCTGGGGGTAGGGCTTATCTATGTTATCCGTATGTCTGCGGTCAGTCGTATTGCCTATCTCGATACGCTCACCGGGCTTCCTAACCGGACCCGCTGTGAACAGGTATGCCTGGAACATGACCGGAACAAACCGGTGGAAAACCTTACGGTATTTATGTTCGACATGAACAATCTTAAGGTGGTTAACGATAAGCTGGGGCACCAGGCGGGAGACCGGATCATTAGAGGGTTTGGAGAATCCTTAAAAACCTGGGCAGAGGAAAAAAAAGGTTTCGCGGGCCGTTACGGCGGCGACGAATTTTTGGCAGTTTTTGACAATACCGATAATGCCCAGGCGGTGGATTATCTTGCGCGGTTGGACGCCATTGTCGCCGAATACAATCAAAAGCAGGAAAGCAAACTGGAACGCATCAGTTTTGCCGCCGGTTTTCGGGTGGACAATCTGCAGCTTACGGATATGGAAATGATAATCCTTGACGCAGACCGGGCCATGTACGAGCGGAAACGCCGGATGCGGGAAGGTATGCTGGACTAAAGGCTTTTTCCCCGGGCCGCCGCTTCTTCATAGTGACCTTTTTCTCAAAAAAGTATATAATTAAGTAAATTTAATTGAATATCCGTTAGCAGAAGGAATATAGATGGCTTCCCAAGATGATAAAAGTCCGGTGGTAACCGGGAGAATAATCCCCGTTGCGATAGAAGACGAAGTTAAAACCGACTACCTTACGTATGCCATGTCGGTTATTGTAGCCCGGGCCTTGCCTGATGTGCGGGACGGCCTTAAACCGGTACACCGCCGGCTGCTCTACGCCATGGACGAACTGGGGCTGCGACCAGGGTCTGCTACCAAAAAGAGCGCCCGTATCGTCGGGGATGCTATGGGAAAGTATCACCCCCACGGGGATGCTTCCCTCTACGACGCCATGGTCCGTATGGCCCAGGACTTTTCCCTGCGCTACCCCGTGGTCCATGGTCAGGGTAACTTCGGCTCCATGGACGGCGACCCTGCGGCAGCCTCCCGGTACACCGAGGCCAAGCTTTCCCGTATCGGCGACGAGATGCTCCAGGACCTGCACAAGGAAACCGTAGACTTTGGTCCCAACTACGATGAGTCCCTCACCGAGCCGCTGGTACTTCCCGCCGCAGTTCCGAACCTGCTGATCAACGGGTCCAGCGGTATCGCCGTCGGTATGGCCACCAACATGGCCCCCCACAACCTGGTGGAAGTCTGCGATGCGGTCTGCGCCTATATCGATAACCCGGAAATCACCATAGAAGAGCTGATGAAGTACGTCACCGGGCCGGATTTCCCTACCGGGGGTATCATCTTTGGCCGCCGGGGCATCAGGGAGGCCTACAAGACCGGCCGGGGTAAGATCCTGGTCCGGGGCCGCTTTGCCGTGGAGACCACCAAGAACGGTAAAGAGCAGATCATATTCAACGAAGTTCCTTACACGGTAAATAAAAAAGTATTGCTGGAGCGTATCGGCATCCTCGTCCGGGACAAGGTTATCGACGGGATCTCCTCATTTAATGATGAATCGGACCGGGACGGTATCCGGGTGGTGATTGAGCTCAAGAAAGGGGCGATCCTCAAGGTTGTGTTAAACCAGCTCTTTTCCAATACCCAGCTCCAGACCACCTTTGGGATCATCAACCTGGCCCTGGTTAATGGGAAGCCCCTCTGTCTCAACCTCAAGGAACTTATCCACTACTTTGTAGAACACCGGGTGGATGTGGTTACCCGCCGGACCCAGTACGATCTGCGTAAAGCGGAGGAACGGGCCCATATCCTGGCCGGCCTGGTTATCGCCCTGGCGAACATCGACGAAGTGGTGGCCATTATCAAGGCTTCCCGGGATATTAATACCGCCAAGGCCAAACTGCAGGAACGTTTTTCACTCTCCGAGGTCCAATCCCAGGCCATCGTGGATATGCGTCTTGGGCGGCTCACCAGCCTGGAAATTGAAAAGCTCGAGCAGGAACTGGCGGAACTTAAAGTCCAGATTGCCTACTTCAAATCCCTCCTGGAAGATTCAACCAAGCTCCGGGGGGTAATCAAGGACGAAACCCGGAGCATATCCGAACGCTATGGTGATAAGCGGCGTACAGAAATTGTCCACGGGGAAGTGGAGAATATCAACATTGAGGACCTGATCAAGAAAGAGGAGATGATGATCCTCATTTCCAACCTTGGGTACGTCAAACGGGTTCCCGTTACGGCGTATAAGAACCAGGGACGGGGCGGAAAGGGTATGATCAGCGCCAAGCTTAACGAAGACGACTTTTTGGAGCAGATCTTCGTCGCCTCCACCCATGAATACATCACCTTTATCACCAGCGCCGGGAAAGCCTATTGGATGAAGGTCCACGAGATCCCCGAAGGCAGCCGTACCAGTAAGGGCGCCCACATCAAGAGCCTCCTCACGGTTTCCCCCAACGAAGAGATTACCGCCATAGTATCCCTTAAGGACTTCACCGACGAGCAGTACCTGTTTATGGGTACCGCCCGGGGTGTAGTTAAAAAGGTTAAGACCAGCGAGTTCTCCAATGCCAAGACCCGGGGTATTATCGCCATCAGACTGGACGAGGGGGATAAACTGGTCAGCGCCCTCCTTACCGGCGGCGCCGACGAGGTGGTCCTCATCTCCCGGAAAGGCCAGGCCCTCCGTACCCACGAGGATGCTGTCCGGGCCATGGGTCGCTCCTCCCGGGGAGTTTCCGGTATGAAGCTGGACAACGATGACGAACTGACCGGTCTGCTCCGGGTAGTTGCGGATGAAACCATGCTCCTCCTTTCGGAATACGGTTATGGTAAGCGGGTGGACTTCAGCGAGTTCTCTTCCCATGGCAGGGGTACCCGGGGCCAGCGTATCTATACGGTCAGCGATAAAACCGGCGAACTGGTGGGTTGTGTCAATGTCCTGGATAACGAGGAAATTATGTGCATCACCAGCCAGGGTAAGTCCATCAAGCTGAAAGTGGCTTCCATCCGGGTGATGGGCCGTGGCGCCCAGGGTGTGCGGATCCTCAGCATCGACAAACCCGACTTTGTCGTCGGGGTAGACCGGATTGTTAAGGAAGACGACGCCGAAGAGGAAGGTACTACTATTGATGCCGATGTTCCGGTCCCGAACGAAGCGGAAACCCAGGACCAGGAACCGCCGGTAGAGGAATAATTGCCTTTGACAAATTTTTTTCGTACACTATAAGAAGGAGTGTACGGTGAAAGACTATTTCAGAATCTCAACCCTGGGTTTAGTAGTAGCTTTGGTTTTTAGCGCCTGCGCCACCAAAAGCGGTGTGATAGCCGAGAAATTGGAAATAAGTTCCCTTTCCTTTGATGAAGTACAAGGAAAAGTATGGGTACTGGACGAGCTTGTAAGCGAATCCGGTAAAACCGTAATTAACCGGCAGAAATTGGAACTTGACGGAATGGGGGATGTCTTTACTCTGGTAATCGATGAAGAACGGATAAGTGGGAAAGGGGCGCCTAACCGGTACTTTTCCCCCTATACATTGGGGGATGATCAGGAGATCTCCATAAGTCCCATCGCCGGAACGCTTATGATGAGTATTGTGGAACCCGAGGGCCTTCAGGAACGGGAGTACTATGGCTATCTGGAACAGGTAAACCAATGGCTATTAACCCGGGATAAACTTGAACTGTATTCCGAAACCCCCGAAGGGGATCCGATAATCTTGGTTTTTACCTCTAAAGAAATATAACGTTCATCCGTTATGTTCGTTGATCTTAATAAATAAACATATTATTCTATATATTAGTATGAAAAAACGATGGTTCGTTCCTCTATTATTCGCTGCGGCTTTTTACCTTGGTTCCTGTGCTGGTGGAGCCTCGTTTAATACAATCCAGGGGAAGGAATGGAAACTGGTGGAATTAAGGATCGATTCTCCGGAATCTTCCCGGGATCCAATTAATTTTGATCGTATGAAGCTAAAATCCGAAGGGATGGATGATATTTTTATCCTGACCTTTAGTACGAGCGCCGAAGTAAGCGGCAGGGCGGCGCCGGATACCTATACCGCCTCTTATGAACGGGGCACAGGCCAATCCCTTTCCCTTAAGCAAGTGAATATCACCCATAGTGACCGGGTCATAGCCCCGGAGCGCCTCCGGGAAGCCGAATATTTTACCTTCCTTGAAAAGATAGACCGTTGGGAGTTCAGCCAGAACAAGCTTGAACTCTATTCCGTAAGTCCGGATGGTAAGAAAGCGGTTTTAATTTTTTCTGTCGACTAATCATAAAAAAGAGGATAAAACCGATGGCGATTGAGAAGGTACGCGGATATTTAAAGCGCTGGGATAGGGATAAGGACATTATTGAGATGGAGGCCTCTACGGCCACGGTTTTAGAGGCGGCCAATGCCCTGGGGGTTATTCCTGCCCGGATCGCCAAGAGTATTTCCCTTAAACAGGGGGATGCCGCCACGGTAATTGTCGTTGCCGGGGATGTGAAGCTGGATAACCGCAAATACAAAGATCATTTTGGTATAAAGGCTAAAATGCTCTCTCCCGAGGAAGCCCTACAGTTTACTGGTCATGCCGTTGGAGGGGTTTGTCCCTTTGGCCTTCCTGCCGGGGTAGGGGTTTACTTGGATGTTTCTATGAAAAGATTTGCCACCGTATTCCCCGCCTGCGGAAGCAGCAACTCCGCCATTGAGCTTACCATGGACGAACTTAATGAATATTCCCAAAACAAAGAATGGGTGGATGTCTGTAAGCCCATTAGCGAAGAATCCGCCAGCGAATAAATGTTTCACGTGAAACATTTATTTATAGGCCAGGTTTTTGTGTTTCACGTGAAACATTTTTTGCCGGGGACACCGGGGCGGCTTTCAGGTTCTTTATCGTATAGAACAGGATTTTCCGCAGTTCATCACAACCCTCAATGCAATTTTTAAATTCAAATTCTGTTATAAAACCGGATTCACTGAGAATTTCCAGCCAATACCTGGTTTCTGCGCATTTTTGAAGCGCTTCCTGGATTTTTGCTAGAAATTCATTTTTGTTGGTTGCACATTCGGCTTCCACAAGGTTCGCCCCGATACCGGTACCGGAACGTAAGAGTTGTTCGGACAGGACATATTCTTTTTTATTATTTGAGAGGTGCTTGTAAAGCTGAATAATCTTTACTGCAAATTGCCTGCTTTTTGTTTTAGTAGCATTATTATCCATAGGCTTAAGAATACGTATTTAAAATGTTTCGTGCAATACTAAAGCGGAAGCCCAGGCTTGAAGGGCTATACCAAAGGCTACGGACACGTTGAGGGAACCCTTAGCGCCGTAGACGGGAATAGACACCCTGCCCAGGGAATTGTCCGCCCTGGCCAGACTTTGAGGGCTCACCCCTAGTTCTTCGGATCCGACAATCATGATAGCTCGTTGGGGGAAATGAAAGGAGCCAAGCTCCGTCCCTCCGGTTTCCAGGGTAAAAAACGGTCCTTCTAGGTCTTCCAGGCCGGCGGCCTCGGAAAGCCGTTCCCAGGGAAGGATGTCCGTACAACCCATGGCAGTTCGCTCCGCCCGGGGGTGGGTAGGATCGGCGCAGAGCGGTGATAGGTAGATCCGTTCAGCACCGAACGATTCGGCGGTACGGAACATGGCTCCTACATTGAAGGGAGAGCGGATATCCTCCAGGTAGATCCGCATCCCCGGAAAGGGCTGTCGTTTTGCGGGGTCCAGGCGGCCTTCATGGTCGATGAAGTCCCAGTCCGCAGTTTGTTTACCCGTTTCGGCCAGGAGTATGTGACGGACGGTATTGAGCCCACGGCGAAGTTCTTTTTCTTCAGCTTCGGGATCGATCTTAAGTGCCCGGAGAGCGGAGATAACAGCCGGAGAAAGGGCTTCATCCTGGCTGAGCAATTCCGCCAGTTTCCCCAAATAGGACAGCCCATCGGTAGAAGGAAGTTCTCCCAGGCTCATACGGTATTCAGCCTCGGCGAAAATTTTGCCGATTTTCCGTAAGCGTTGAGAGCGAGGAAGTTGTCCAAGTTTGTGCAGAGGAATCATAGATATCAGTACCCTAGTGAAATTGGTGGATAAATTCAAGTCAATATGTAATTCTTTAAACAATAAACATTAATTTAATATGCATGTTAAATTTATATTGATTATCCAGATAATTTAATATATACTTGAAATATGACATTACAAAGGCCGGAATATCTTAAGCGACTCATCGGTTTTAAAGACAAGGACCTCATAAAGGTTATTGTAGGTATACGGCGGTGTGGGAAATCCACGCTGCTGAAATTGTACACCGACTATTTACGGTCCATCGGTGTGGAAGATAGCCGAATCCAGTTTATCAATTTTGAGGACTTTAACAATGCGAACCTTACGGATCCCAAGGTCCTGCATACTCATATATTAAGCCACCTTGCCCCCGATGGAATGAACTATATTTTTCTTGACGAAATCCAGCTGGTTAAGGATTTTGAAAAAGCGGCCAACAGTCTCCGTCTGCGGGAAAATATCGATCTGTATATTACCGGTTCAAATGCCTACTTTTTATCCGGCGATCTGGCGACTTTGCTGGCCGGTAGGTATGTGTCTATTGAAATGACCCCCCTCTCATTCAGTGAATATTGCACCGCCATGGATTCGGATAATCCCGGAAGGGATAGTCCCCGGCAATTATATGAACAGTATCTGCGGTATAGTTCCTTTCCCTATACCCTGGCCTTGGATAATGACATCGAAAAGGTTCATCAATACCTGGCCGCCATTATCGACACCATCGTTTTGAAGGATGTGGTACAGCGGAAACAGATCAGCGCCGTGGCTGCCCTGGAACGGCTTATGAAGTTTATTTTCAATAATATCGGTTTCATCACCTCTACCAAGAAAATCTCGGATACCATGAAGTCCTTCGGTTTCAATATATCGGTACAGACGGTGGAAAATTACCTTTCCGCCCTGGAGGATAGTTTTATCATCCATAAGGTGGGGCGTCTGGATGTGAACGGCCGGGAGTACCTCAAAGCCAATGACAAATACTATGTGGCCGATATCGGTATGCGCTACTATCTGTTGGGCGATAAGATGAAGGACCATGGGGCGATACTGGAAAATATCGTGTACCTGGAACTACGGCGCCGGGGATACAAGGTCCATGTTGGAAGAATGGGGGACTTGGAAATTGATTTTATTGCCTTTAAGACAGGGATCCCCGAATACTATCAAGTTGCCCTTACGCTTATGGACGAAGAGACCCGGGCGCGGGAAATGAGACCCCTGGAAAAAATCCGGGATAACTATGGGAAGTACATTATCACCATGGATCCGGTGTTAGGCGGCAATGACCGGGGGATTATTACGGTCAATGCCATGAATTTTTTGTTGGAAGGGCAAAAAAAAGCGGAACCCTAAGGTTCCGCTCTGAAATTACGTTATGTAGCTTATAATCCCCAGGCATCCATGATTTTGTCAGCCGTAGCCTTCAGGATGGTTTCGTTGATATAAGAAGGATCGTTGATCTTGCTCTTCATTTCCTGGATACGCTCCGCCCTGACATCGGCGGCGGAAAATATGAGTTCCTTTGCCTGATACAATTCACCCTTTTCTAGAGCTTCCGAAGAGAGGGAAATCGAGTCAGTTTTTTCGTTCTGGCTTACCTGACCGCTCCGTCCGGATTTTTTACCGGGCTGAATGGGATCTAAAGAACCTATCCTGTCGACCGTCATACTCATATCCTACCTACCCCAATTATCGGCATATATCTGTTAATAGTTTACACGATTATTGGTTTTCTTTCCAGACACATAAACCGAAAATTCACCAATTTGCTTATTTTTTTCTTGCAAAATAAGCAGAATCTCCGTTACAGAACCCCGGAGATATTCTTCGTGTACCTTGGTCATTTCCCTACCCACACATATGTACCGCTCATTATCAAGATCGGCTAGATCCTCCAAAAGCTTAAGAACCCTGAAGGGGGATTCATACAGAACAAAGGCAGTTTCCATAGCCAGGAGTTCCTTCAATCGGGAACGGCGCCGGCCGGCTTTTGGCGATAAGAACCCTTCAAAAACCACGGTTTTATCCATACCACCGGCAACGCTTACCAGGGAGGCGAAGGCTGAAGGCCCTGGGATGGGGATAACCTCATACCCAGCCTCTGCGGCAAGCCGCGTCAGAACCGCGCCGGGATCGCTTATCCCCGGAGTCCCGGCGTCGCTGGCGTAGGCCACGTTTTTGCCTTCCTTTAGGGAAGCGATAACCTTTTCAGCGGCAAATCCTTCATTTTGAGCACGGCAGGAGAGCAGGGGGATACGCAGCCCCAGGTGGCTCAACAATTTGAGGGTACGGCGGGTATCCTCACAGGCTACGAGGTCAACTGTTTTAAGGATTTCCACTGCCCGGAAACTAATATCCCCCAAGTTCCCTATGGGCGTACCGATAATATACAAGGTTGACACAAATTCAGTATAGCCGGTACGGTCTTGGCCGCCTAGAAGCCCTTAATGTTAGGTTAAAAAAATGTATCTCCAGATTTTAGGTCTTGTGATTATCGGGGTGGTTCTCCTCTATTTTGGGTATAGTCTCTTTTTCGGCTTCGGTAAGGGACATTTATCCGGATCGGATAAAAAAAATAAGGATGATGATGATCTGGAAGGGGAGGCCGGATCCCCCAGGACCTGCCCTGTTTGTTCCATCCGGCTCAAACAGGGTGAACGGGTCAAATCCTCCGCCTTTCCCGGTATGGGGAAGGCCGATCGGCTCATGTACATTTCCGGATGCTTCTATTGCCTGGAAGGGGATAGGCCCCGAGTCTGTCCTGTTTGTGGGGCGGTCCTCACCCTCGATGAAAATCTTATTGCCCGGTTGTTTGATAAGCCCGGCCGTTCCCATGTCCATGTGTTGGGGTGCAGCCACTGCCGGGGCCCCGGCGCTAATCCCCCCTATGGACCCCGATTAGGTTACCGGGAACGCACATAGACTACGTTTGGGGTCCTGTCACACATAGCTTGCAGATCAATTGCCAAAGTAGTCTCCTTGTTCGAGATCAGCCAGTAAGCCGGGATGCGTCGGTTTCCAGTTCAACAGTTCTTGGGTCCCTATACTCGACCTTGGGAAGTCACGCACTGCCAGGGCACCGAGAAAGCCGAAGTGGGCGTTTGCATCTTCTTGTGAAATACTGACTATGGGCAGGTTCAGACGGCGGCCTATTACCTCGGCGATGTTGCGGAACGGTATGCCCTCATCTCCAACTCCGTCCAGTCTTGAACCTGCCGGGGCGGATTCCACTGCCAAGCGGAAAAGGCGCGCCGCATCAAGACGATGGACAGCCGGCCAGCGATTTGCCCCGTCGCCGATATAGGCGGATAAACCCTTTTCACGGGCGGTTTTGATTATTACCGGAATAAAACCCTTATCACCATCGCCATGTACGGAAGGCGCAAGCGACACGATCGATGCCCTTACCTCACGCTTTGCCAATGCCATCACCGCATCATCGGAAGCCGTTCCATTTGCATGGGCAGTCGTTATAAACGGCTTGCCGGAACCTGCAAGCGCTTCTCCTATCGTCTGTATCGCTTGCAAATCCGTTGCGAGTGAAGCGGCAAAGTTCGAGAAATCGTGCTTAAACGCCAAATGAATAACACCCTCCGCAAGTTCGGCGCCACCGCGAAGACTGTCTAAGTCATCAAGTGATCCCCGGTGAGCTTCGGCACCGGCTGCCTTTAGCTTTGCCACACCTTCATCTGAGCGGGTTAGTCCAATGACTTTATGTCCGGCATTGATGAGTTCCCGCACGACCGAAGAACCGATATAACCCGTTGCTCCTGTCACAAAAATACGCATAGTAAAATCCTCCTTAAAAGATAGCCATATATTAAATCTATATAAAATTGATAACTATTTTATATAGTTATGGATAAAATAATTACTCTATGCGGAATTAACCAATGTCGTTAGCAATATCCGCAAGCGTTGTTTTTGCTAATGATTGCTTCATTGCGTCCTCCGCATCTTGCATACAACCCATTAAAACCTCCTTGAAATGCTCGCTCCGAGGGTCTTCAACTATAAAATTCATTTCAGTCTTAAATAAATGTCCGTGTTCAAGCGCCAGAAAAATGTCCAATAAGGTAATCTTTGCAATCGGCTTTGCCAAAAGAACGCCGCCTTTAGATCCTTCCTTCGTCGTTGTGATTCCAGCCGCATTAAGGCTTTTCAGTATTCTCACAACCGTTGGAACAGGTATTTTCAAATGGTTGGCAAGAACCTTTGTTGATACGTATTCAAATCCGAACTCCTCCATTTTTATGTTAATCAAAATGCCGATGGAGATTGCCCGTGAAAATTCAGTTGAATACGCCACCTATACCCTTCTCCCTAATCACAGAACTAAATCAAATATATATTTATTTGATTGATTTGTCAAGCCGTATAGCGTTGGTATATTCATCTATCCGTGCATAATATAGTACACTTTGAAGGATGAAGTCCTTAAATCCCCTATTTGTATATTCCCTCTTTCCCTTTATGGCGTCGGTATCCATACTTCTCGGTTGTTGCGCTCTTTTTTCAGGGTGTTACACGCTGAAGCAGGGGAGCGCTATGCTTGGGTATTTAGGGCAGGCAGAACCGGTGAAAAGGCTCTTAGACGGGGATTCCCCGGAAGATGCGGAATTTGCCCGGCGGGTGATGGATATACGGCATTTTGCTCTGGAAGAGCTGGGGCTGAGGGAGACCAGCAACTATACCAAGTATGTCGATATAGACCGGGACTATTTGGCGGCGGTAGTTTCCGCCTCGGCAAGCGATTCCTTTACCCGGCACGAATGGTGGTTCCCCGTTGTCGGGTCTGTTCCCTATAAGGGTTTTTTTAACCCCGCTGATGCCCGGAAAGAACGGGGTAAGCTGGAAAAGAAGGGCCTGGATGTTTGGATCCGGGGTGTTGATGCCTTTAGCACCCTGGGCTGGTTTTCCGACCCCCTCTATTCTTACATGAAGGATTACCCGGTCCACCGTCTGGCGGATCTTATCATCCACGAATCCCTCCACGCCACAATCTACCTAAAAAACCACGCTCAATTTAACGAAGAACTGGCCGAATTCGTCGGTTCCGAAGGCGCCCGCCTCTATATAGAAAAAACCTTCGGCTCCGATTCCGATGAATACCGGGCCATCACCGGTTCCGATGGCGACAGCGCCGTCTTCCTGGGCCTCATCCGGCAACTCATAGCCGAGTTGGAGCCCCTCTACGCCGCCGACCTCCCCCGGGAAGAAAAACTCCAAAAAAAGGCCGAGATCATCCAGGCTGCTAAAACCCGGTTTGATGAAAATTACGATACCCTCTTCCAAAACGACAACTACCGCGGCCTTTCCGAACTCCCCATAAACAACGCCTACCTGGAACTCTACCGCCTCTACTACGAGGAGGACCACTACTTCCAGGACCTCTACACCCGCACCGGATCAGATCTTCCCCATTTCATCGCCGCCGTCAAAACCCTAAAACCCCCCAAAGCCAGGCAAAACCCCAAGGCCCTGTTGGAAAAAGCCCTTAGTCTAAACTAACCCGAAAACCGCCGGTGAAGCCATGCGCAGACTGGGTTATCGGAAGCACACAACTGGTCGGGGGGGCCTGTCAGGAAGGAAACGTATGGCGCCTCCCAGAGGGTCCCTCCAGACCTTTCCTTCCTGACACCCCACTCCGTACTATTTGACGGTGTGCTTCCGTGCCTCGTGGGCGCATGGCTTCACCGGCGCCTGTTCGACAAAGATCAGGGAAGGGCTTTTTCCTCCTACTGCGCAACCCGGTGCGGCACAAACCAAGTTCCTGCGTCCCCGTAGGGCAGCGTTGGCTAAACTTTTTTGGATAGCCGATAAAGGCGGGAGGAGGGAAGGGGTCGCCTGTCCGAACGGCTTCTGGAAATTCCCCGCCGGAGGAGACTCGCAGAGGCTCCGTAGGTGGCATCCTCCAGTTAGTGAGGACAGGCGACCCCTTCCCTCCTCCCGATTTGCCGAAAATTCCGTACAAAAATATTATCCCAACACTTCTCGACAAATTTCCCTAAAGGCATTTTTTCAAAAACCGATACTTTAAATGAAACTGGACTGAATCATGTGCCCGTCGGGCCTCCATGGAATAGTCCGATCCTCACCCTTCCGGGAACGGGTGGGTCGAGGGTTCAGGCACGTTTTACTAAAGCAACGGCAAGGATGCCGCGGCGTTGATCATCGTCAAGGGACGATGGTACGCCGAAAATGCCAAGGGAGTGAATTTATGATTATTAATCACAACTTAAGCGCAATGTTTGCCGATCGGTCCCTCAAGGTCACCCAGGTTTCCCTGGACAAGAACATGGAGAAACTGTCGAGCGGATTGCGCATCAACCGAGCCGGTGATGATGCCTCTGGACTCGCTGTTTCCGAAAAGTTGCGCAGCCAGATCCGTGGTTTGAATCAAGCGTCCACAAACGCTCAGAATGGTATTTCATTCATTCAAACAACGGAAGGTTACCTCCAGGAAACCCAGGACATTGTGCAGCGTATCCGCGAATTGGCGGTGCAATCTTCGAACGGTGTATACACCGACGAAGACCGGATGTACATTCAGGTCGAAGTTTCTCAGCTTATTGATGAAGTTGACCGGATTGCATCCCATGCGCAGTTCAACGGTATGAATCTGCTTACCGGACGGTTTGGGAGATTAATTGGTGAGAACGTAGTTACCGCCTCTATGTGGTTCCATATCGGCGCCAACATGGATCAGCGGGAACAGGTGTTTATCGGCACTATGACTGCGAAGGGCCTTGGGGTCCGCAATGTCGGTGACGATTCTATTCTTTCGCTGTCCGATCCGGACAGCGCCAACCGTGCCATTGGAACCCTCGACGAGGCGTTGAAGAAGATCAACAAACAAAGAGCTGATCTCGGCGCCTACCAGAACCGCTTGGAACACGCAGTCCGTGGATTGGATGTCGGAGCTGAAAATATGCAAGCTTCGGAATCCCGCATCCGCGATACCAACATGGCGAACGAGATGGTCAACTTTACGAAGAACCAGATCCTCAACCAGGCTGGAACCGCAATGCTGGCTCAGGCCAATCAGAAAGGTCAGACTGTTCTCCAGCTTCTGCAATAGCTTTAACCCGGCGTCGGTCGCCGCATAAGCGGTGGCAGACACGGGCAAAAGATGTAACACAGAAGACGTACCGGGAAGGCGCCGTTCCGGCTTAGGCCGGAACGGCTTCTTTTTTCTCAAACCAGGGTTATTTTTATTCATGCATCTGAAAGAAGTTAAAGGCATCCTGTCCGCAGCTAACGGTATGAACATCAGCCGGGGCTGCCTCCACGGCTGTATCTACTGTGATGCCCGAAGCAGATGCTACGACATGAAGCACGACTTTGAGGACGTGGAAATAAAGATAAACGCCCCGCTTTTATTGGAAGACGCTTTAAGCCGTAAGCGGAAAAAATGTATGGTCGGCACCGGCGCCATGAGCGACCCCTATATCCCCATCCCGGAGAACCTTGCCAATATTCGATCCTGCCTGGAAATCATCGAAAAGTACGGATGCGGTTTGGCGATTCAAACCAAATCCAATTTGATCCTCCAGGACCTGGACCTCTTAGTAAAAATAAATGAAAAATCGAAGTGTGTTGTTGAAACAACCTTTACCACCTACGATGAGGCCTTGTGTAAGATCCTGGAACCCAATGTCTGCACAACCAAGGTACGTTTTGAAATGTTAAAGACCATGCGGGATAAGGGCATTAAAACCATCGTGTGGATAAGCCCCATACTCCCCTTTATAAACGATACCGCAGAAAATTTGCGCGGCCTCTTGCAGTATTGTGTTGAGGCAAAGGTGTACGGCATTATCTGCTTCGGTATAGGCATGACATTGCGGGAAGGAGACCGGGAGTATTACTACCAGAAACTTGATGAACATTTTCCCGGGCTAAAACAGAAATACCAGAAAAAATATGGAAATAGCTATCAGATTACCTGTGATAATAACAATGAATTGATGAAGGAGTTTTTTGCGGTCTGTAATCAGCACAATATCGTTTATGGTGTTGAAAAATTGTTCACCTATATGCGCACCTACGAAGAAAAACACCCGGTAATCCAGCTCGATTTGTTCAATGGGGTTTAATTATTTCTCCGTTAGGTTATCAACCCCATTATCCCATTTTTCCGGACTTGGGGGTGTGGCGGCATATTTTTCACAGCGGTCCAGGTACAGTTTTGCTACCCGGTCCTGGTTGTTTTCCCGGTATATAGATTTGAAAATATCCAACGCCCCGGTGAAATCCTGGTTTTCATAGGCGTTAAAAGCTTTCTCCCAAAGGCCCAGCATATCCAGCATAGCCGGCGAGGCGTCTTCCCGAAGCTCCAGCATTTCATAGAGCCGCAGGGGCGTATTAACCCCAACCACCCGCACCCGGCTTAATCCCCGCAGCACAAAGGCATCGCCGATTTTAGTGCGGGTATATTCACTTATCAGAATACCATTGGTATCGTATTGCTTGTTAACTCCCTCAAGCCGGGCGGCCAGATTTACTGCGTTTCCCATGATCGTGTAGTCCATCTTGTTGGGGGTACCCATGTTGCCCACCACCATGTCCCCGGTGTTGATCCCAATCCTGGTGTAAAGGGGCCGCTCGGAGCGGATCACCTTATCGTCTATTAGCTTGCTTAAGGGGGTGTAAAAGGCGCCATCGCTCTTCATGATCTCTGTCCGTAGTTCCAGTTCCCGCTTTTTCATCTTGATGGCGCTGCGGCAGGCCAGAACGGCGTGCTGATCGGTCCAGATAGGAGCCCCGAAAAAGGCAATAATGGCGTCCCCTTCGAATTTGTCGATGGTTCCTCCGTTGTTAAGGACAATATCACTCATCTCCGTAAGGTAGAGGTTAAGGAGATCAACCAGTACCTTGGGGCCTTCGTCGGCGTATTCTTTCTGGAGGGCTTCAGAAATTGAAGAGAAACGCTGAATGTCCGTAAAGATGGCGGTCATTTCCCGTTTTTCACCTCCCAGGTTAAGTTTCGAAGGGTCGACAATAATTTGTTCGATCACCGAGGGGGAAAGGTAGCGGGAGAAGGCAGATTTTATAAACCGCTTCTGGCTGCCCTCTGTGGCGTACTTGTAAATAGAGGCTGCCAGGAAAGCGAAGATCGCTCCCGACAGGGGAAATACTATGAGGACCCAATAGCCCAAGTAATAGGTAAGGAAACCTATGCCGGTAATGGTAGTGATCAGAGCGATACTACCAGCAACAGTAATGGTGATATGTGAACTATATAAAACCAGGATGACCATGATGCCTATAGCGAGAAGACTCATCAGGGGCGCCAGGATGGAGGGGCTTTCCCGGATAAAATCATCATTAAGGATATTATCTAACATGGTGATGTGTATTCCCATACCGGGATAGGTTGAGCTCATGGGGGTTGTACAGATATCGAACAGTCCCGCTGCGTATAGACCGAAGAAAACATATTTACCCGCAAAATCTTCAGGCGGCAGGAGGGGTTCTTTTCCCCGGGCATAGGCATCGGCGCTTTGGAGTATATCCTTTGCCGAATAGGGCCAGTATTTGTCCAGGTTGCCGCCTTTGAACCGAAGGAGGCTGCCGCCATTTTTACCCACAGGTATGGTGTGGTTTTCCCAACGGATGGCCCGGGCTTTTTCGTCATAGGCAATTTCCATACCGCTTCCTGCAACCAAAAGCGAAGCTGCGGAAAGCCCTGGTACCGCCTTCCCGTCAAAAAGGTTAAAAAGCCGGGCCCGGCGTACAATCCCATCGGATTCGATGAGGCTGGTAATATTGCCGATACCCCCTGCGGTGTTCATCAGGCCGGGGATGGGGAACTGTGCGCCGGTCCGTCTTTCTTCAGCATTATTTACAAAATTCAGCAAATCGTACCGAAAAATAATCGGATCAAAACCTCTAAGATCGAAGGTCTTTGTGTTAAGTTCCTGGGGCCATGAATAGACGCTGCCCCAGCTGGAACTGAAAAAAACAGTATGTATGCTCCGTTTAAAGTTCCTATCCGCGTTTATAAAAACTTCATCATCCTCCGGGCCATACACTGAGGGTTCAGAAAAGATAACGTCAAAGGCTACCGCAGCTGCCCCAGCGGTATTCATATAATCCACCAACTCGGCATAGGCCTGCCGCGGCCAGGGCCATCCCCATCCGCGCTCCTGGTTAGCCCAGTCAATACTGGGTTGATCCAGGAGCACCACAATAACATCGTCGGAAGTACGGTAGGAATCGGCAAAAAGCCGTACCCGGAAGTCATAGGTTTTCATCTCAAGAAAATCAAAGACCCCGGCGAAATTAACAAAGAGCAATACAAAAAACACGGAAACTATTATGATAGGAACTGCGATTTTTTTAATAATGCTCTTAATACTAAGTTTCATATTCGGATCAAGGGAAATCGCCGCCTACTTAACTATGCTGAAACGTTTTTCGCGGTAGGTTCGGGTGTCCCGTACCGTATCTCTATACTGCCGCAGGGGTTTTTGTACGTTAGCTATCCGTTCCTCCGGTGTTGGATGAGTTTGATTGAATCCGCCGGAATGCTGGGACTGGTTTTGCTCCAAAGCCAAGAGCATGGTAAGTAGACTTGAAGGCTCATACCAGGCGCCTTCTAAAAGTTCTAAAGCCCGGATATCTGCCTTGAATTCCTGCTCCTGGGAATATCCTTCATACAGGGCGGTAACAATTTCTTCAGCTGCTTCATCAAGGACCTCTGCAAGTTCCGAAAGGGCAATACTGACAACGGAAGAGCTGGTTTCGGCGATGGCACTTACCACCCGATTGGAACTAATAACCTCAATACTATGCTGCAACTGGATATGGGCAATTTCATGGGCAAGAACCGCCGCCAGGGCATCCTCTGATTTGGCACAGTTCAAAAGTCCCCGGGTAATAAAAATATGGCCCCCCGAGGTAGCAAAGGCGTTGATCTCATCGCTGTCCAGAATAGCGGTATGATACCCGTTATAAATTTCAGGTTTTGAAGAATTAATTACAATAGCGGTAGTAATCTGATTCAGATACAGCGTTAAATCCGGATCTTTGTCATAGAGCTGATAGTTTGTAAGGAGGTTCGCCCCTACAGCGCGGCCTATAAAGTATTCCTGCTCCGGAGTGATATATTCCAGGGCCCTTCCAATTGAATGGGCAGACCGAGACAGAGCGTTGGCTCCTTTGGAATCCCCCATGTCATCGGCGCTATCTCCTATTGCTTGGGCCATACCGGCGCAGGAAAGAACCAGGGCAGTAAAAACTGAGAATATGCAGATGGGCAGGATTTGTTTTATTATTTTCATCCTACTCTCCCCGAGCCAGACGGCCTTCCTGCAAAAAAGCAAAGAGCTGCCTGTTTGGTATTTGCAGCGCCTCCATGGCGTCAATGGCGTCATAATTCAGGGTTCCGTTTTGACGATAGACATCTTCAACTTGCTGGTTGAAACCCTTTCCCGCCAGGGCAATTTCGTTGGCGGAAGCGGAGGTTGTGCCGGCGGATACTATGATGCGTTTGGTGGTGAGGCTGGCAGCGGCAACCCATCCGCTTATAGCAGGCGGTTCCAAGGAGCTGATCTTAACCCACTTTCCGTATTCCTGCAGAACCGAAACCGGATCGCCGTAAGACATGGTTCCCAGGGTGTCCGAAAAAAATGCGGTTGAACTTTTTACCTCAATGGTTTTTGCGGTGACATACATGGTTTTCGACTGGGCGCTTAGGGCGCCTATTCCTAAAAGGCAAAGACCTGAAAATAGAACTAAACGTTTCATAAACACCTCTGATATACCGGTAACTCTATATAGGTAAGTATACCACTAATGAAAAAAAGTATCTAGAAATGAAACTAAAAACTAGGCCTGTAAGCGTTGACGAGTTATTTCGTAGAGCAGCACCCCGGCTGCGACCGAGACATTGAGGGAATCTATGCGGCCCCGGGAGGGGACGGCTACCACGGCGTCGCATTTTTCCTTGAGGAGCCGGGTTATACCGGTTCCTTCGCCCCCCAGGATGATGGCCGTTCGGCCCCGGAGGTCCTTGCTCCAGACCGGGTCTCCCCCCATGTCGGCGCCGTAGATCCAGAAGCCCGCTTCTTTGAGGGATTCCATCGCCCGGGGCAGGTTGGCGGTTTCTGCAACCGGAACCCAGGAATCTGCCCCAGCCGAGGTTTTGGAGACGATTTCGGCGTACTTGGCAATGCGCCGGTTCCGGGTTATTACCAGGTCCACCCCGAACTGGTCGCAAGAGCGGAGTATGGCGCCGTAGTTGTGGGGGTCCGTGATTTCATCCAATATCACCGCAAGCGCATCTTTCCGGTCTTCCAGGCTAACGAGGAAGCTTGCCAGGGTAACTTCGTTACCCGCGCCGGTATCTTCGGTGTAGAGGGCTATACCCCGGTGATCCGGGGCCAGGCGGTCCAACTCGTGGGTACCTACCCGATTCACCTGGATTTTCCGCTCCACCGCCAGGTCGACAATTTCCCGCGCCCGGGGACCCGCCTTGGCCACCAGAAGCGGCCCGGTCTGTCCCGGAGGTGAGGCCTTGATTCGTTCTTCAATAGCATGAAAGCCGCTTAAATATCCCACTTAAACCATCCCGGATATGAGAATAACGTACTTTTTACTTTTTCAATAGACCCTCAAGTTGTAAAAGTTGTATTTTTTTGTTAATACCGCCTGCGTATCCTGTAAGGTTTCCATTAGCGCCAACGACGCGATGACAAGGAATTATAATAGAAATTTGATTGTGACCTACCGCGCCGCCGACTGCCCGTGCTGACGTAGGTTTTTCTTTGTGTTGAACCCCATACTGTTTTGCTATTTCTCCATACGTTATTGTTTGCCCGTAAGGTATTTTGCAAAGAATATTCCATATTGATTTTTGGAAGGGGCTTCCCTTCGGCATAAGGGGCGGCATAAAATCAGGTTCCTTACCTGAAAAATAACAATCAAGCCACTTGCGAGCACCTTCGAATACCGGCATATTTTTTTCCACAGAGTCTTTGTCCAAAGTATGGGCAAAATATTTTTGCCCCTCAATCCAAAGCCCTAAAATATTCTCTCCGTCGCTTGATACCGTAAGCATTCCAACCGGCGATTTTATTTTACAAACGTATTCCATTTTTTATCTCCTTCTTTCTGTATTTTGATGGTGATATATCCATTTTTTTCCTAAACAACTTATAAAATGCGGATAGGCTCTGAAACCCAACATCATAGGCAATATCCATAATTGTATCATCCGTAACAGCTAATTTCTTTTTTGCTTCTTCAATCCTCAGGGTGTCATAATATTCCTTAGGAGTCATGCCATACCGTTCCTTAAATATAGTTACCATGCGATGTTGGGATATGCCAAGCTGTCCAAATTCATTCATAAGTTTTTGTTGTTCGGTAAAGTATTTATTAAGGAGTAATTTTACTTTTTCGGCAATGTCCTTTATCGGCTGATATTCCAAAAGATCGGGGCGACAGCGTTTGCAGGGACGGTAGTCAGCTTGTTCTGCTTTTTCTCCGGATTCAAAATATACTATATTTTTTTTAAGCGGCAATTTTGATTTACAGGATGGGCGGCAGAATATTTTTGTCGAATTTACTCCATAAAAAAATATGCCGTCATAGTTTTTATCATTTTCCGATACGGCTTTCCATTTTTGATCATCAGTCATTTTGAGCCGGCTTTTTTCTTTGGTGCGTAATCTTTCATTCCGGCAATTGTTCCCCCTGCGACTGTCCAGATATAGAGACTTGCAACCGTGCCATAGGGGCTGAACTTACGCCTGTATTTTTCAAATTTCTTTTTGTCTATATTTCTATGGTGATACAGCATACGTAATCCCCTATGAATAGCCAGATCAGTATAGCTAAGAACATCCGGTCTTTGCAGACAAAATATCATTAACATTTCAGCTGTCCACACACCGATTCCTTTAAGTGCAGACAAATAAGTGATAATTTCATCGTCACTTTTATCGTTTATATCGTTTAAAATAAGTTCCCCGGATTTAATTTTGTTTGCAAAGTCTTTAATATATTCAGCTTTCCTAAAGGTCATCCCGAATTTTTGTATTTCATCTATACTTAGATCAGTAATAGCATCTACGGTAATTTCTCCAATTTTACTATTAATCCGTTCCCATATTGTTTTTTGTGCGGCCGTTGAAATCTGCTGTCCTATAATATGATGTATTATTGATGAAAACAAATCCGTATCTACCGTTCTTTTGATATGCCCTATTTTATCAATTGCATCGCCGAGTATT
Source organism: Treponema primitia ZAS-1 (assembly GCF_000297095.1). Lineage (NCBI taxonomy): Bacteria > Pseudomonadati > Spirochaetota > Spirochaetia > Treponematales > Treponemataceae > Treponema > Treponema primitia. The sequence goes on from NZ_AEEA01000025.1 coordinate 93,382, forward strand.
TTATCCCTGCTTTTTAGATAGTCGATCTCTTTTTTTCCATATTTAAAAAACAAAATATCACCTCTTTTCCAATAAAGTATACTATACCATTTGGTGAAATTTCTTCCCGTTTTTGAACATTCAATTATAATTTTTTACATAGATAGGGCATTATCCGCCCGCTTGGAAAACCAGGATAGAATCGCCTCCGCGCGGTTGGAGAAGGATCTCCCTACCCGCTCGTTCATCCCCGGGAAAGAGGCGGCCTTGGCCATGGATGCCACGTACACCAACAGGGAGTCACCGGCGTCGATTACTGCCACCACTGAACGTAAACGGTTCTTTCTCACCACTGCGATAGGTCCCACGCTCATGGAACTGAGGTTTTCCTGAATAAAGATCAGGCTATCCGGATACGCATAGTAGGTATACTGATAGATATTATCCCCAAAGGTAAGGTCCTTCTGACGGGCATAGATAAGCAGTTCTTTCGGGGGCGTAGTATAAACAGGATCAGGGCGGGGACGCTTGGTGTCCGGGCCGTCAATTACCGTGGAAGTTTCGTAAAAAGTATGCATACGGTTTCGGCTTACGGAAAAATACTCTATTCCCTGCAAGGAACTGATGGCCAAGGTTGCGTTGTAGAGGGCGTTCCGTTCTGCTTCGGTCCAGGTCTTCTGGGAGGCGGCAGGTTTTTTATACCGATAGAGGCTTTCCACAAACAGGGTCGGCTCCAGGGCTTCCGTGGCGTCGTTGATTAAACGCCGAAGCCGCTCATCCCGAGGCATAAGCTGAGGCCGGGGGTCCCGGAACTGAACCTCGGTGATGGGGTTAGCGGCGGACAGTTCAGTTATCCGGCCGGCGCCGATAAGCTCCTCCAGGCTGGCGGAGGAGCCCGTAACGGCGGCGGCAAGGAAAAGCATAATGGAAAGGAAATATTTAAACCGCAAGGACATCTCGTTCAAAGCTTTTAAATACCTTTGTAGGGCATTTTTCCGAACAGGTACCACAGGAAGTACACTTGGCATAATCCACCACGGGGATACCGTTCTGCAGGGTGATGCAGTTTTCCGGACAATTCTTGACACAGAGTTCGCATTTGATGCACCCGCCCTTACAATTTTTCATTACATTGGCCTTGACCGTGTTTCTGTTGGAACAGATTACCAGGGAACCCTTGCTGTCCTTGGGCAGGGCTCGCAGAACACCCTGGGGGCATTCGGCAACACAGATTTTACAGCCGGTACATTTAGTGTGGTCAATCTTTGGGAGGCCGTTTTCGCCAAGGCTTATGGCGCCGAACTGACAGACCAGGGTACAGTCACCGTAACCCAAGCAGCCCCAGATACAGAGCTTGGTTCCCCCGGTGGAAAGCTTGGCTCCCCGGCAGGTTTGCAGGCCCGTATAATTTCCCTTTTTGGGCGTCTTATCCAGCGTACCTTGACAGGCAAGTACCGCTACCACCGGTATTACTGCGCCGGCATCGGTCCCCATGATGGCGGCAAGTTTTTCCGCCACATCCTTCCCGCCGACCGAACAGTGGTTGGTTTCGGTGGATTTGGCGGCCACCGCAGCGGCATAACCGTCGCAGCCGGGGAAACCGCAGGCGCCGCAGTTGGCCCCCGGAAGACAGGCCCGCACTTCGCCGATCAACGGATCCTCGGCAACGGCAAATAAATTTTTGAAAACCCCCAAGGCAATACCCAGCACAAATGCCAACAGCGCCGCAAACAGGGCGGTAATTAAAACAATATTCATACACTCTCTCTCCTATTACTTAACTAAACCGGAAAAACCCATGAAGGCCATGGACAGAAGAGCCGACGTTACAAAGAGTATGGGGGTCCCCTTGAGGAACGAAGGAAGCGGGCTGGTTCTGATCCGCCTGCGGACTCCGGAAAGGAGAAGCATTGCCAGGAGGAAACCCGCGGCAACCCCCACGGCATACATCACGGACTGCACAAAGGTGTAGGGTTGTCCGGTGAAGACACAGGATTTGTCAATCACATCCAGGGTAACCGCCAGGATGGCACAGTTCGTGGTGATCAACGGCAGATAGATACCCATGGACGCGTAGAGCGCCGGGGCGGATTTCTTCAGGTAGAATTCCACCAGCTGTACCAGGGCGGCGATAACCAGGATGAAGACCAGGAGCTTAAGGAAAACCATCCCCAGGGGTTCCAGGATAAACCTGAAAATAGGCCAGGTAACGCAGGTTGCCATGACCGTTACAAAGGTTACCGCCAGGCCCATGCCGATGGATTTGTCCTCATCGGTACTCATTCCAATGAAAGCGCAGAGGGCGATAAACCGCATGAGAACAATGTTATCAATGAGAAAGGCGGAAATGAATATTTTAAAGAGGATCATATCCGGGCCTCCTTATTTTTGGACTTAAGAAAACTATTGAGGCTGATGAACAGGGCGAAGATGAAGAACCCTCCCGGAGGCAATATGAAGAACAGTATTGGTGTGTAGCTGTCGGGGAGGATCTGAAAACCCAGGATACTGCCGTTCCCGAAAAGTTCCCTCACAAGGGAGATACCCGCAAGCACCCAAGTGTAGCCCAAGCCCATGCCCAGGGCGTCAAAAATCACGTTCCCCACGGGCTGTTTGGAGGCAAAGGATTCCACCCGGCCCATGATGATACAGTTCACCACGATAAGGGGGATGAATACCCCCATGGCCTTGGACAGATCCGGAAAGTAGGCCTTGAGCACATAATCTATCACCGTGGTAAAGGCGGCGATAACGATGATGAATATCGGTATACGGATGGATTCGGGGATGAGCTTCCGGAAGATGCTTATCACTACCTCTGACATGAGGAGTACGAAGGTCATGGAAAGGCCCATGCCAATGCCGTTGACCACCGAGGTGGTAACCGCCAGGGCCGAACAGAGGCCTATCATCAAAACCAGCAGGGGGTTTTCCTTTACCAGACCGTTGGTGAATATTTTAAAGAACCGGCTCATTTAACGCCTCCTCTTGAAGTCTCCAGCCAGGCTTTGCCCGCAGTTCCGGCGGCCTTAACGATCCGGGTTATGGAGCGGCTGCTGATGGTGGCGGCCGTTATGGCGATCACATCGCCCTTTACCTCAAAGGGATCGTTCACGGATTTTCCGGAGAACTGTCCGTAAAAAGTTACGCCCTTAGCTTTATCCACAAAATAACCGGGGGATGAGGCGTTTGCCCCCAGCCCGGGGGTATCGGAGAGGTCCATGATTTTAATGCCGCTGATCCGTCCACCGGTGTCCACACCGATCAGGATCGTTGCGGGCCCGCCGTAGCTGGCCCCGGTGGCGGTGATGGCGGCGCCTATGACGCTGCTCCCTTGGCGGACTTCGTACTGGGCGCCGAAGCTCACCGACGGGTCGGGGCTTTGTATAGCGCCGTCAAGGCTGCCGAAACCGTCCGCCTCGGGGAACAGCTCCTTTAGGGCGGCTTCCAGATCCGTCTGTGACCGCTGTTCGATAACCGTTTTTGTGGCGGAATACACAAAGGCAAGACCCACGCAAGCCACGGTGGCGTAAAGCATCAGGGTAAAGCCGAGTTTTAAGATACCGGGAACATTTGTTCCTTTCATTTCGCTGCCCCCTTAGTTTTAGGAACCGTGCCGTATTTTTTCGGCAGCAGACGGTTGAGAAATGGAGCGGCGGCGTTCATTATCAGGATGGCGTAGGAGACCCCCTCGGGGTAGTTCCCGAACTTTCTGATGAGCACCGCGATGATCCCCGCGCCGCAGCCGAATATAAGTTTCCCCTTGGCGGTGAGGGGGGCGGATACATAATCGGTGGCCATGAAAACCGCGCCGAAGATAAGCCCGCCCGAAAGGACACTGAACAGGGGATCCATACCCAATACAAGGGAGAGGATAAACGCCGAACCGATCATGGTTACCGGCGCCCGCCAATCGATAGTTTTTTTAACCAGCAGGAAAACTGCGCCGGCGAGGATAAGCAGTATTGATGTTTCCCCGGTACAGCCCCCATGGTTACCGATAAAGAGGGTCCGCATGGTGGCCCAGTAGTCGGCGGAAGAGGCCAGCTTATTTGCGGCAAAGTCCGCGCCCACCGCCTGTATGCCCGCCGCCGCGCTGTCGCCCAGCTTGAGGATCCCCAGCGGGGTAGCGCCGCTTACCGCATCGCTTAGGGCGGTTCCAAAGCCCAGGGGCCGGGCCCAGGTGGTAACCGCCGCAGGGAAGCTCATCAGGAGAAAAGCCCGGCCGATAAGAGCGGGGTTAAACACATTGGCGCCCAGACCACCGAAGAACTCCTTGGCCACCACAACCGCGAAGATCGCCCCCAGGGCGGTCATCCAGAGCGGGGTAGTAGGGGGAAGTACCAGCGCCAAGAGCAGCCCGCTTACAATAGCGGACTGGTCCTTTGCCCGGATATCCTGTTTAGTTATATACCGGAACAAGGATTCCGCCGCCACCGCCGATACAATGGAAACCAGGATATTCAGCAGGGCGGGAAGCCCGAAGCTAATGACCCCAAAGATGGTAACCGGGGCCAGGGCAATCAGCACATTACGCATCAGCGCCGTAGCGGGAACCTTGGACGCAATGTGGGGGCTTGAGGAGAGGAAAAGCTCATGCGATAGAGATTCGGTTTGTGCCATTAAAATTCTCCTTACGTTTTTGCGGGAGCGGGCTTTGCCGTCGCCTGTGCCGCCTGCCGGGCCTGCTGCCGGATCCGTAGGCGCCCTTTCCCAACCCGGAACCGTTGTACCAGTTTAATCCGGGCGGGGCACATGAAGGTGCAGCTGCCGCATTCTATACAATCCATCAGCCCCGCGGTAACCGCTTCGTCCAGGTCTCCCGCTTCCAGGGCCATGTTCATAATCACCGGGGAAAGCCGTATAGGACAGTTCCGGATACACCGGCCGCAGCGGATACAGGGGCCTTCCAACTCCGCCACGGTTTCTGCGGCGGTCATAAGGATGATGCCCGAGGTGTTTTTCTGTATCGGTATGTTCAGATTCGGAACCGCGTTCCCCATCATGGGGCCGCCGTAGAGGATCTTACTCAGTTTGTCGTATGCAATCTCCATAAACACCGGCGGCAGATCCGGCAGCAAGGTCCCGATGGGCGCCCGGATGTTTTTTGGGGTCTTGCAGGCCCCGCCGCTTACCGTAAGGTCCCGGTCAACCAGGGGCTTACCCAGACTAAAGGCTTCGGCAATGGCCACTAGGGTACCCACGTTTTGGACTATGCAGCCCGCATCCATGGGCAGCCCGCCGGAAGGCACTTCCCGTCCGGTCAGGGCGGTGATGAGCAGCTTCTCCCCCCCCTGGGGGTAGCGGGTCCTGCAAAGCCCTATACTAATTTCGCCTACCGATGCGGCCTGTTCATTCAGCCGGATTTCCCGCTCTATCATGGGGATAAGCTTAGCCTTGTTATCCTCCATCCCGATGATGGCTTTTTTGACCCCGGTGATCTTCATCACGATAGTAAGGCCGAGTATCAATAGGTTGGGTTTTTCGGTGAGTACCGCCTCATCGGTGGTAAGGTAGGGTTCGCATTCGGCGCCGTCGGCAATGATAGTGTCGATGGGTTTATTCGGGGGCGGGTTGAGCTTTATGTGGCAGGGAAACCCCGCACCGCCCATGCCGATGATCCCCGCTTCCCGGATCCGGGCCAGGGCTTCCTCTTTGGTACAGCTAAAAGGGTCCAGGGGCGGCAGGAATTCTTCCCCGCCGGAATCGGCGCCTTCCGCTTCGATGAGTACGCAGATTCCCTCGGTATTGTTGGACTGGGTCCGGGGCTCGATCTTCTTAACCACCCCGTTAATAGACGCGTGGACCGGTACGGTCATAGGCCCCGGAGCTGCGGCATCGGCGATTTTCTGTCCCCGTTTAACATGGTCCCCCACATTTACCAGGCATTTATTTGGTGCGCCGAAGTGCTGATTAATGGGGATTACTACCTGTTTGGGCAGGGGGGCAAGCTCTACGGGCTTCCCCTCGGTAGCGTCCTTCCGGGTTGGAAGGCGCAAACCTCTCTTGAATGTACTTACAGCCATTAGCGACCTCTCCTCTAAACAAACCGCTTACAAACTATGTTATGGATACAGAATAATATTATCAAATTCAACAGGCGTCAAGATATATTAATAAAATTTTATAGATAAAATATTTTTTATTTGAGAATTTGGTTTAATACTTGGGTTTTATTACTGTCCTGCGAGTTCTGAAAGGGGGATAGGTTTGGGTGAATCCACTTCGCCTTCGACCTTGGCCAGCTCTTCCATGAGTTCCCGACCCCGTTTAGAAAGCTTGGCGGGGATCTGTACTATGACCTTGATGTAGAGATTGCCCCGTCGGCCGCCCGCGGGGACGCCCTCATCCCGGATACGCAGAAGTTTGCCATTCTGGATTCCCGGGGGGATCTTAACTTTTATGGTTTTACCATCCAGGGTGGATACTTGAATGTCCGCCCCCAAACTGGCCTGGGTTACGGAGATGGGTACCGCACAGTAAAGATCTTCGTTCTGTCGTTCAAAATATTCGTGGGCTTTGACCCGGATAAACACGTAGAGATCTCCGGGCGGACCGCCTCCGGGGCCGGCGTCTCCCTGCCGGGGGATTACCACCCGCCGGCCATTTTCCACCCCCGGTGGGATGGTAACCATAATCTTCTGTCGTTTTTTCTGGGTTCCGGTACCACCGCAATCCTTGCAGGGATGTTCGAAAATATATCCTTCCCCGTTGCAGGATGGACAGGTACTGGCCACCGAAAAAAAGCCCTGACTATGACGAATCTGGCCTGAGCCTTGGCAGGAAGGGCAGACTTTTTTTCCGGTCCCGTTGGCAGCACCGGACCCCTTACAGGAGGGGCAGCTTTCATTCCGGGAATACTGAATCTCGACCTTGGAGCCAAAAACCGCATCCTTAAAGGGGATCTCAATATCGTAACGAAGATTGGCGCCCTGTCTGACGCCGTTATGCCCGCCGCCGGAACCGCCGCTGCGAAAGCGGGTACCCCCGCTGCTCCCGAAAAAGGAATCGAAGATCCCGGAAAAATCCCCAAAGATATCCTCGAACCCCCGGAAGGCCTGGGAAAAATCCTGACCGCCTCCCATACCTTCAACCCCGGCATGGCCGAATTGGTCATAGGCCGGGCGTTTCTGGTCGTCCGAGAGGACTTCGTAAGCCTCACAGGCTTCCTTGAATTTCTCCTCCGCCTCTTTATTCCCCGGGTTTTTATCCGGATGGTATTGTATGGCAAGCTTCCGATAAGCCTTCTTTATATCATCCTTGGAAGCGTCTTTCTGGACCCCTAAGACTTCGTAGTAATCACGCTTAGCCACATCATCACCCTATTTATTTGTCGTCTACTACTTCGTAATCGGCATCTTCCGCACTCTTGGTGTTACCGGGGCCGGAGGAATCGTCACTGCCGGGACCCGCAGAGGGGCCGCTGCCCATGCCGCCCATTCCCATATCCGGTCCCGCGCCGCCGCCTTGAGGGCCCTGTTGGGCAGCTTGCTGCTTGTAGAGCTCTTCGGCGATTTTGTAGGAAACCTGTTTCAGGGCTTCGGTCTTGTCCTTAATGGTTTGGATCTCTCCACCCTCAAGAGCCCGGCGTAGATCCGCAATGGCTTCTTCGGTCTTGGACTTGTCCTCGGCGCTTATTTTATCGCCCAGGTCCTTGATGTTCTTTTCGGTACTGTAGATCATGGTGTCCGCTTCGTTGTGGACCTCCGCCTTTTCCCGTTCCCTCTTGTCCTCTTCGGCGTGGAGTTCCGCTTCCTTAACCATGCGTTCAATGTCCTGGTCGTTCAGGCCCGAGGAGCTTTCGATACGGATCTTCTGTTCCTTACCGGTACCCAGGTCCTTGGCGGATACGTGCACTATGCCGTTGGCGTCGATATCGAAGGCGACCTCAACCTGGGGAACTCCCCGAGGCGCCGGCGGTATACCCACCAGGTCGAAACGGCCCAGGGTACGGTTCTGGTTGGCCATTTCCCGTTCACCCTGGAGTACGTTGATGGAAACCGCATTCTGACCGTCCGCAGCGGTGGAGAAGATCTGACTTTTCCGGGTGGGGATGGTGGTATTCCGGGGGATGAGCTTGGTCATAACCCCGCCCAGGGTTTCGATACCCAGGGAAAGGGGTGTTACGTCCAGGAGGAGTACATCCTTCACATCACCACCAAGGATACCTCCCTGGATAGCGGCGCCAATAGCTACCGCTTCGTCGGGGTTAACCCCTTTATTCGGTTCTTTTTTAAACAGGTCCTTTACGATCTGCTGTACCGCGGGGATCCGTGTGGAGCCCCCAACCAAAATTACTTCGTCAATCTGATCCGCAGTGAGTCCCGCATCGCTCAGGGCTTTTTTGCAAGGGTCCTTGGACCGTTCCAGCAGGTCCCCTACCATCTGTTCAAATTTTGCCCTGGTGAGGGACTTTTGGAGATGCTTGGGTCCCGTTTGATCCGCCGTAATAAATGGAAGGTTTACTTCCGTACCCTGCATGGCGGAAAGCTCTATCTTAGCTTTTTCCGCAGATTCCCGAAGCCGCTGCAGGGCCATACGATCCTTGGAAAGATCAATCCCCGTATCCTGTTTGAATTCGGTGATAAGCCATTCCATGATGCGGCGGTCAAAATCGTCACCCCCTAGGTGGGTATCGCCGTTGGTAGATTTTACTTCAAAGACCCCTTCCCCCAGTTCCAGGATGGAAACATCGAAGGTACCGCCCCCCAGGTCGTAGACGGCGATGGTCTTTTCTTTTTTCTGGTCCTTATTGAAACCGAAGGCCAGGGAGGCCGCGGTTGGTTCGTTGATGATCCGTTTAACATCAAGGCCGGCGATTTTTCCCGCATCCTTGGTGGCCTGACGCTGGGCGTCGTTGAAGTAGGCCGGAACGGTGATAACCGCCTCGGTAACCGCCTCGCCCAGATAGTCCTCGGCGGTCTTCTTCATCTTCTGCAATACGAAAGCGGAGATTTCCTGGGGAGAGTATTTCTTCCCGTCAACGTCCACCCGGACATCATCACCCTGTTCTACTACCTTATAAGACACCAGGCTCATCTCGTTTGAAACCTCGGAATACCGGCGTCCCATAAACCTCTTTATAGAATAAACCGTGTTTTCAGGGTTGGTGATTATCTGGTTTTTCGCGGGCTGGCCCACAGGCCGTTCGCCCTTGCTGGTAAACCCAACAATGGATGGGGTCGTTCGGCCCCCTTCTGAATTCTGGATAACCACCGGTTCACCGCCCTCAAGGACAGCCACGCAAGAGTTGGTGGTCCCTAAGTCAATACCAATAATTTTGCCCATATATCGACTCCTTTACTTTAATATACTTAATTTTCTTGCCGAGGGGTTTCCTCGGGCATTAAAACCTTTACTTTAGCGCTTCTCACAACCCGGTCTTTAAGAGTATAGCCCTTAAGGAAGTCCTCTTGAACCACCGGGTCGGTAATTTCCGGCGATTTTTCCATCATAATAGCCTCGTGCCGGTTCGGGTCAAAGGCCTCCCCGGCGGAATCAAAACGCTTAAGCCCCCATTTGTTTTCCAGCTGGGTGGTAAGGCGTTTTTCTATCAGGGTGATACCCTCGTAAAAGCTGTCAAATTCCTTTGATGTCGAAGCCGCTTCTTTGGAAGCGGCAGCCATGTTTTCCGCAGATTTGATAGCCCGATCAAAATCATCAATTATCAGGATAAGGTCTAAAAGCAGGCTCTGGTTAGCAAAGTCTATGGCATCCTGCTTTTCTCGGTTCATCCGTTTGCGGAAATTTTCAAAATCTGCAGCCTTCCGCAGGTACAAATCGTTGGCTTCCTTAAGCTTTTCTTCCAGGTCGGCAATCTTCTCTTCCGGACTAAGTTCAGCTGCCGCTGTTGCTGAATCTGCCCCAGCATCCGCCGCCGGGTCAGATGACAGCTCATCCGCAGAAAGATCCGGCTCGGATCCACCCTGAGCCGGGGCTGCCGGTTCGCCTTCAACGAAAACTACTTCTTCTGATTGAGTTTTTTCAATATCTTTCATTTTGTATAAAAATACTTATACCGGAGATAAAGGTCAAGAAAAATCCTTTTATGGACAAAAAAATGAAGATAAAATACACTTCATCCATGGAAAAGTATATTCTTGCACTGGATCAGGGGACCACAAGTTCCCGGGCTATTCTTTTTGACCATGAGCAGAATATGGTGGGCGCCGCCCAGAGGGAATTTGCCCAAATATACCCCAAAGGCGGTTGGGTCGAACATGACCCCCTGGAAATTTATTCCTCCCAGTATGCGGTGATGATGGAGCTGATTACTCAGAACGATATATCCGTCAAGGATATTGCCGCCATCGGCATCACCAACCAGCGGGAAACCGCTATACTTTGGGATAAGCAGACCGGGCGGCCCATTTACAACGCCATAGTCTGGCAGTGCCGGCGGACATCGGAGATTGTGGACGCCATGGTGGCCGACGGGCTGTCGGATCATATCAGAAAAACTACCGGTCTGGTGCCGGACGCTTATTTTTCGGGTACCAAGATCAAGTGGATTTTGGACCATGTACCGGGAGCCCGGGAACGTGCCCGGAAGGGGGAGATCCTCTTTGGTACCGTAGATACCTGGCTTATTTGGAAACTGACCAACGGGGAAGCCCATGTGACCGACTATACCAACGCCAGTCGTACCATGATCTTCGATATCCACACCCTGGATTGGGACGAAAAACTCCTCCGGTGGTTGGATATACCCCGGGAAATGCTGCCCAAGGTTCGTCCTTCCAGCGAAATTTACGGAAAGGTGAACATCCAGGGAACGGAGATTCCCATTGCCGCTTCCGCCGGGGACCAGCAGGCTGCCCTCTTTGGCCAATGTTGTTTTGAAAAGGGTGCCGCAAAAAATACCTACGGTACCGGGTGCTTCCTCCTGATGAATACCGGGGCCGAGCCCTGTGAAAGCAAAAACGGCCTGCTATCAACCATTGCCGCAACCCTTCCTGGTAAAGTCCAGTACGTTCTGGAGGGCAGTGTTTTTGTAGCGGGAGCCCTAATCCAGTGGCTCCGGGACGAAATGCGTTTTATCACCGACAGCAGCGACTGTGAATATCATGCCAGCAAAGTGCCGGATACCGGTGGGATCTACCTGGTACCGGCCTTTACCGGCTTGGGCGCTCCCTATTGGGATATGTACGCCCGGGGCTGCATTATCGGGCTTACCCGGGGAACCAAACGGGACCATATCATCCGGGCGGCGGAGGAAGCCATTGCCTACCAAAGCTACGACCTGCTTTCGGCCATGGAAAAGGATATTGGGGTAAAAATAACGGAACTCCGGGTGGATGGCGGCGCAAGCCGGGATAAATTCCTCATGCAATTCCAGGCGGATATTTCCGGGGCCTTGATACGCCGCCCGGAGATCCGGGAAACCACCGCCCTGGGAGCCGCCTATCTTGCGGGGATCGCCGTGGGCTTCTGGAAAGACCTGGAGGAGCTCAGCGCCCGGTGGAAGTGCGACATGAGCTTTACCCCGGCAATGGGCAGCGAAAAACGGGAAACCCTTCTTGCAGGCTGGCATAAGGCGATAGGCCGGAGCCAGGGCTGGGCTGCTCCGTAGTTAAAAGAAGAAATGGGAGAAATGTTGATCCGCAAGGACCAGGAGACCCAGGATCGCCACATAGAGGGCGAAGCCCCGAAGGGACCGGGTTTTGACAATTTTCAGCATAAATTTTATTGAGAAAAAACCGATTATCGCGGCGGCAGCCGTTCCGGCTATCAAAGGCGCCGGAGCTATAGTAAGGGTAAACCCGCTTTCCGCAAGATCCTTGAGCTGAAGAACCAGGGCGCCCAGGATTGCCGGAATGGAGAGGAGGAAGGCGAACCGTGCGGCAAAATCCCGGTTCAGCCTGCGGGAAAGGGCCCCCGAAAGGGTCAGTCCGGACCGGGAAACCCCGGGAATAATGGCGACAGCCTGGCAAATACCGATAACCAGGGCATCAAACCAGTCCATAGCCGCCTGAGGCTTGATCCTCCCCGAAAACCGGGACATCTGTTCCGATATCAGGAGGATCAGGGCAGTAAAAAGGAAAGAAAATCCCAGAAAAGCTGCTGACTGGAAAGTTTCTTCAATAAGATCCTTAAAAAGGAGGGCCACAATAACCGTAGGTATGGTTGCCAGGATGAGGTACCCCGTAAGGGGCTGAACAATCCGCCGCAGGATGGCCAAAATATCGTTCCACAATACGATGAAAACCGCAATTAAGGTCCCCACATGGACCATGGTATCAAAAAGCAACATCGGCTCGGCAATGCCGAAAATTTTTTGTAAAAGGACCAGGTGTCCGGAGCTGCTTACCGGAAGAAATTCCGTAAGCCCCTGAATCGCGCCCAGAACAATGGCTTCTAATATATTCATTAGTTTACCATAATGATAATATCAACCCTATGCAAGGTTACATTCCCTTTTGGGCAGGGCAAAGTTTGTTCATTTTTTGAACAACTTTTTTAAAGAATATTGTATTTTTTTTTACAGTATGATATCTTAGAAAAGGACAGTGGCTGGGGAAAACCGGCTGCAAATCCGGCAAGCCTGTTTCGGCGGCGGCTGGGTTCCCAAGTGGTGGTGTGTATGCCTGTCGGCAAAATTATGCCTGGACAGAAGTTTTGGCACGCCCATTCCTTCAACACGATGCCCGATGGTGGTAAGAATGACTTCAATCCTGAAAATATTGCCTAAAATACCCGCCCTGCTGGTTGTAGCGGGCATTTGGTTCTTATCTTCCCAGAGTAGCCTTCCCACTCCACAGGGTATCCTGGGTTTCGATAAACTCCAGCATCTAATCGCCTATCTGGTCCTTGCGGCAACAGCGTCTTTCTGGTTTTCCCCCGCCCAGCGTGAATTCCACCGTTTGCGGACCCTGTTCCTGCTTGTTTTTATCAGTTCCCTCTACGGGGTAAGTGACGAGGTACACCAGTTTTTTGTACCCGGCCGTGACTGCAACGTATGGGATTGGATAGCCGACACCATCGGCGCCTTTCTTGGAGCCGGCGCAGCGCTGCTAGCTGACCGGTACATATTCAGGAAGCAGAGTAGTACGGTATGAACCCGGATATCCGCTGGGTACAGCGGTTTGATAATTATAAGAAAGCATTGGCGGTACTTGAGAGAACCGCTTCCATTACGGTGGAACGTTCCTTATCCGAAGCTGAACGACAGGGGCTAGTTCAAGGATTTGAATTCACCTTTGAACTCGCTTGGAATGTGCTTAAAGATTATCTGGAAGCGCTGGGGTTTAATGACTTTCATGGCTCAATAAGTACTATTCGAATAGCTTTCCGGGAAGGACTAATAGAGAACGGCGAAGCCTGGATGGACATGGTAAAAAGTCGGAATGATTCCAGCCATACCTATAATGTTGAAACCGCAGATAAAGTCGTCAATGCAATTTTAAACACTTATATTGACGAATTTAGAAAACTGACCAAAACCATGGACCGGTACTACGAACAGCATATCGGAAACGCCGATGGCTGCTGAGTATGGGCTATCCAACCGTGCCCTGAAAACAGTAAAAGATATCTTGTCCAAATATCCGGGCATCCAGTCTGCCGTATTGTACGGAAGCCGTGCCAAGGGCAACTATAAAAACGGTTCCGATATCGACATAACCCTGCATACGGATGACGCCTTTACCTATAAAGATCTGCTGGATCTTAAGGGTGATTTTGATGAATCGGACCTACCCCATATGGTGGATGTTTCGAATTACCGTACCCTGGAAAACGAGAACCTGAAGGACCATATCCGGCGGGTAGGCAAGGTCTTATACGAGCGGCAGCCCGGGTTTTTGAGTAGACAGAAATAGATATTATCGCTAGTTATACTCCCTTAGTACGATACCAATACCATACCAAAAATGCATAAAGAGTACCTCCCATGAAAGGCATAATCCTTGCCGGCGGCGCCGGAACCCGGCTGTATCCTATCACCCGGGCGGTATCCAAGCAGATCCTCCCCCTCTACGACAAGCCGATGATCTACTACCCCCTGTCGGTGTTAATGCTTGCCGGTATTCGTGAGGTACTGATCATCTCCACCCCCCGGGACCTCCCGGTCTTCAAGGACCTGTTCGGCGCCGGCGATTGGCTGGGGATGCGCTTCGAGTACCAAGTCCAGGAAAGCCCCCGCGGCCTTGCGGACGCCTTTATCGTCGGCGCGTCGTTTATCGGCAATGACGCCTGCGCCCTGGTCCTGGGAGACAACGTGTTCTACGGCCGGGGTTTCAGCGCCACCCTGGAACATACCGCATCGAAGGTGGAAGCGCACCAAGGCGGGGCCATCTTCGGGTACTACGTAAAGGACCCCACCGCTTACGGCGTGGTGGCCTTCGACGA